>JAOAES010000336.1 GCA_026416655.1 Fimbriimonadales bacterium | reverse complement strand
GGAGCATGTCTACTGGGGTAATCGCGCTGAAAGTGGTTGCGACTGCCGCCGCTTACGCCTTCGCTGCGTGGGTGAGCCTGCAGTTCGCCTATTTGCCCGACAAGAGCAGTCTGGTCTGGCTGGCTGCGGGCGTCGCGCTGGGGCTGACCTACTGGTGGGGCTATCGCGTCGGGCTGCTGGGAGCGGGGCTGGGAGTCACAGGCGTCGTCTATAGCGCCTGGGGCAAGTGGGATCTCGCGCTGCTCAGCGCGATTCCTGTGATGCTGCAGGCAGGCACGGGGGCTGCACTGTTGCGGGCAGCACGCATAGACCCCCGCCTCAACCACTGGCGCGATGTCGTCAGTTTTCTCGCCGTCTGCACCGTTGCGGCAATTATCTCCCCCAGCCTAAACACTCTCCTGCGCTTCGAGTACGGTATCGTCGAGCCGCAAAAATGGCAGCTCTCCGTTTTGCATCGCTGGATGGGCGACACGATGGGGCATCTGGTGGCAGGGGGCTTCTTGCTGGTCTGGTGGGGCAACTGGCGCATGCGCAAACGCGACTACAGCGCGATAGTTGGGCTGGTGGTGCTATGCAGCGTCTCGGTCTGGCTCGCTTTCTATCTGCAGCGAGTCGCCGTGTTGCCTGCCCCCGCGATGGCGGTGCTATTGCCGGTGTTCGTCATCGCCGCGTTCACGTACCAACAGCGCGGCGTCACACTCATCACCCTGGTCGCTGTCATCATGCTGGCGTTCCAAGTTGCCGAATGGAAGGCATCCCAGCCCGTAGAACTACGCGATTTTGTGTTCGGATGGCTTTTTATTTTTCTGGTTTTCGGAACGCTGATGACTCTGTCAGGTCCCATTACCCAACAACGCGAATACCTGCGGCAGATAGAGCAATCGCGTCAGGAGCTGGAGCGCGCGTATCAGCAGGTTCGTGATATTCTGGAGAACGCGCCTACCGTCGCCATGCAGATGTACGATGAGCGGGGGCGCATCCTGTTCTGGAATCGCGCCTCGGAGCAGTTGTACGGATTCACCAAAGAGCAAGCGGAAGGCAAGACGCTGGACGCGCTCATCTTTACCCCTGAGGAGCAACAGGAGTACCTGCAGAACCTGCACGAAGTGGCGCGCACGGGCAAGCCTGCGCCCCTGCAGGAGTGGCGAATCCGCACAGCGGATGGCAAGGAGCGCGTTATCCTGTCCTCACTGTTCCCCATTCGCTATGGCGACGAGATGCGCTTTATTTGCGCTGACATCGACATTACGGAGCGCAAAGCCCTCGAACAGCGTCTTTTCCGCGCTGAAATGATGGAGAGCATCGGACGCCTGGCAGGCGGCGTCGCCCATGACTTCAATAACCTGCTCACCGCCATCATGGGCTTTGCCGAACTGGCACAGGCGCGCCTGCCCCAAGACCATCCCGTGCAGAGCGACCTGCGCCACATCGTGGAAGCCTGCGAACGCGCCGCGAAGCTGGTGCGTCAGCTGCTCGGCTTCGCTCGCAAACAGCTCACCCAACCGCAACCCACAGAAATCAACCGTGCAGTGCGCGACCTGCTCCCGCTCCTGGAGCGCGCTCTCGGCGAAAGCATCCAGATCCGTCTCCGCCTCACCGACGCCGACACCACCGTGCTGATCGACCCCTCGCAGCTGGAGCAGATTATCATGAACCTTGCCATCAACGCCCGGGATGCGATGCAAGGAAAAGGTAGTGGCATCCTCACCCTCGAGACGCAGCGTCGATATTACAGCGCGGAGCAAATTCAGGCAGACCCAGAAAGCGAGTCGCTGACGCCGGGCGAGTACGTATGCCTCATCGTGCAGGATACCGGCGAAGGCATCCCGGAAGAAGTGCGCCCCCGCCTGTTTGAACCGTTTTTCAGCACCAAAGGGCTTGGCAATACGGGATTAGGTCTGGCGACCGTCTACGGTATCGTGCGCCAGAATCACGGCTTTATCACTTTTGAAAGCAAAGTGGGCGTCGGCACAACTTTTCGAGTCTGTTTGCCTGCATGGAACAACTGAAGAGCAACAGGGAATCGCGCTCTAATCCCGAACTTTACTTTGATAGGGGAGGTTGGAATGCGACCGCTGATTTGCATAGGATTTCTCTACGCAGGGCTGTTTCTATCGGCTCTGGCGCAGCCCGTGGAGCCGCGCAGTTTCCCCGCGCAGAAACTAAGCCGCCCGCCCGTCATCGACGGCGTTGTGAACCCCACTGAGTGGGAGGAAGCCTACGCGGTGGAGCGGTTCTGGTCGCCCTCGCGTCAGCAGTGGGGCGCGTTTCCCACCCGCGCCTACATCGGCTACGATTCCGAAGCCATCTACGTCGCCTTCGTGTGTGAAGACCCCGACCCCAGCCAGATTCGAGCGCAAGAGACCAAGCGCGGCGGCTACTTGGAAAACGACGACACCGTCATGGTGCTTATCGAGCCACAGGCGCGTGGGCTGGAGCCGTACACGTTCACTGTGAACGCGCGCGGGGCGCAGTCGGACTACTTCCCCGCCGGCACGACGGAGAACATCCGCTGGCGCGGCGACTGGCAAGCGGCGGCGCAGCTGCTCCCCGATGGCTGGAGCGCGGAACTGCGCATCCCCTTCCGCATCCTGCGCTACCCGCCGAAGCAGAACCGCTTCGGGATTATCCTGGAACGCTACATCCCGCGCCTGAACGAGATTTACACCTTCCCGAACATGGGCGCGTACTACTCCGAGCGACGCCAGAGCCTCTGGACAGGGCTGGAGCCGCCCCCGCCGCGCTATCCTGTCATCTTCTTGCCCTACTTCACGGGCGACAGCGACCCGAACCAGACGCGCGCACGCAGCGGGCTGGACATCCGCTACATCGCAGGCGATCCCCTGACCGCCCTGTTTACGCTCAAGCCCGACTTCCGCAACATCGCCGCCGATGTGGCGAATGTGGACTTCTCCTACACCGAGAAAGTGCTGGCAGAAACGCGCCCGTTTTTTCAGGAGGGCAGCGAGTTTATGCCCCCCCGCGCGGCGTTCTACAGCCTGCGCGTGCAAGATTTGAACACAGGGCTGAAAGCCTTCGGGACGCTGGGCGACTGGCGCTATGGGGCGACTATCGGCGAGTACGAGTTTCAGGGGCGCAAACGGCAGTTCGGCGTCGGGCGCGTGCGCTATCAGTTCGCGGAACGCTCGTTCCTCAATCTGCTCGGTGTGCGCCTGCAGGGCGATGTAGAAGAAGACCTACTCGGCGCGATTGTCGATACGCAACGCATCACGGGCGAGGGCGAGCTGCGCCTGACCGCCGCGTATTACACACTGAGCGGCGACCGCGACGGCGCATATCAGCAATACACGCTGCAGCGCAACGCTCGCGAGCGGCTGCCGAACTACTTGTTGCAATACACCGATATCGAACCGAACTACCGCCCGCGACTGGGCTACGCCCCCGAAACAGGCTATCGCGGCTGGCGAGTCGGCGTGCTGTGGTTCGACCGCCCCGAAAGCGAGCGACTGCTCTACACAGAGACACAGCTTGTGACGACGCGGCGCACCAACTATGGCGGTACACGCCTGGACGAAGGCGTCTCCGCGCTCCAACAGTGGCTGTTCCGCTCACAGAATCGCCTGACGCTCAACATCGATTACCTGAACCGCCCGCCCAATATCGACCGCACGCTGGGCATCGAGTACGCATGGAATGTGCTGGACCTCTATCGCACGGGGAGCGTGTTTGTGCGATTCGGCGACCAGAACGGCGGGCGGAGCCTCTATGCGCAGTTCGTGCAGGCGTATGAACTCGCGCCCCGCTTCCGACTCCGATTAGACCTGGAGAGCCTCGATATCGACTATCCTGACGCGCCCGCCGACCGCGCCCGCCAGCTGATATTCACGCTGAACTACGAGATCGACCCTGAACGCGCGATTGGCGGACGGCTGATACTCAACCGCCTTGAGTTCGGCGGCGAGGTGGAGACCACACGCAACTTCTACCTGACCTATCTGCAACGCGTGCGCCGCGGGTTCGACCTCTATATCATCTACGGCTTGCCCAACGCAAATCGCACGCAAAATCGGCTGGCGGTGAAGCTCATCACGCCACTGGAGATGTGAACACGTACACTTAGCTTGTCTATCCAAATGAGAGAGGAAGGCAAGAGCAACACGACGTTCACTCTGCCGACTGATACAACGACTGCGCAGATACGGCGCGCAGTCGACAACTCCAAGTCTCTCAGAATACGATTTCTGAAAATGGGGTATAATAGAGCTGCTCCCCAATTGCGGGGAAAGGAGGCATTCAACGATGAGACGACCGATGATGGTTTTGGGCGCTATTGTGGCGACGGCGGCGCTGTCGCACGCACAGGTGAACGGGGTAAACATTCCGAGTAAGTACCCTGCTCCCCTTGCCTCGCAGAGCAACCACACGGGCTTCGGCGACCGGCTGTCCACTCATAACTGGGGTTCGGAACTGAACCAGCTGTTTGTGAAGTGTGTGAACGGCGTGTTGTATATCGGCGTGACGGGCAACCTCGAAGGCAACGGCAACGCGATTCATTTTTACATCGACACAGGGCGCAGCCAGAGCAACACCTTCAATCTCACCACGGGCTGCATCAACTGCTCGGTGCAGGGGATGAGCGGCGTGGTGTTCGACCACAAGCCCGACTACGCGCTGGGCGTGAACCGCTACGATGGCGGTCCTGGCAACGACAACATCTACATCGACCTGCATGACCTCGTGGGGAATACCTCCACCTACCTCGGCGCGGTGGCGGTTGGCTCAGGCGAGGGCACAGTCGGTTCAGGCGTGAAGGCGGGCTTCGACAATTCCAATGTGCAAGGCGTCACCAGCGACCCGAACAATGTGGGCGACCCCGCCACTGCCGTGAACGGACTCGAAGTAGCGATTCCGCTGAGCGCGCTGGGCAACCCGACCGGTCCAATTCGTCTGTTTGTGATCCTGACGGGTGGGGCGGACTTAGGCGACCCGTGCCGCGGCACCTATCTCTCCAACCAGTCGCTGCCTGCGCTGAATGTCGCCAACACGAGCCAGCAGTACCCGAATATCGCCTGGGCGCGTTGCCCCGATCCGCCGTTTGATTTCTTCCCCTTCAGCTTCCAGGCTCTGGCGGGTACGCACTACGTGACCTGTCTCTTATACACATCTGACGCTGCC
>JAOAES010000145.1 GCA_026416655.1 Fimbriimonadales bacterium | reverse complement strand
TTATAGTCGCGGTGGTTGTGGGTCTCCCTGCCGTGTATTTGTTGTTGCGTGCGGCGCGCATGCCCGTTGAGAATCCTATGGCTCCATGGATGGTCGCTGAGCTGACATTCCCGCTTTACTTTTTCCCCAACACGATTGGCGTGCTGTGGCACGGTATTTTTGCGCTCTTTTTCGTGTTGGCGCTGGCTTTACCGTATCTTCGGGGTCTGCCTCTGTCGCCGATGGCGGCGCGCACTTTGCAAATCTGGGCGATTGTCGCGGCGGGCTGGTACGGCTTAGCGTGGGCGACGCCGTTCTGGATTCAGTCGCTTCCCCTGCTGCAGATACATCTGATACGCGCCACTGATTTGTGGTACTTCAGCATGAGCTTTCTCGTTGCGGGGCTGACGGCGCTTGTGATTGCGTCAACGGCAAGCGACCATCCCTGGAGGCGTGCGCTGTGGGGGCTTGCGCTCATCGGCGCATGTCTCTGGCCCTACCTCCTGAGCAGCACCTGGAAACTGATTGGGCTTGTGCTGATAATCGCTCCCATCGCAGGGGAGTTGGTGTGGCAGGTTCTGAAACGCTTGCCGTTGTTTCAAGGCGAAAGAGGGAGGGCTGGCTATTACCTAACAATACTTCTCGTTGGAAGCGCGCTTGTAGGCGTCCACGCTATGCGTGAACGCTTCTATGCGTTTGGGCATCCGCTGCTTATCCGCTATCCCACAGTGGAAACGGTCGCACGGTGGGCGCGCGAACACACGGCTAAGGATGCTATGTTCTTAATCCCCGTACATGGCGAGTGGCGCTATTTCAGGTACTTTTCCGACAGGAGCGTTTTTGTCCACCAAAAAGACGGCGACGCCTTCCCCTATGCTCCTTGGTACGCCGCCGAGTGGCTCCGTCGGATGGCGCAGTTGGGGCTTTTCGAAGTCGCAGGCATAGAGCCTCAAAGCTACACTATCGGAAAGTGGGTTTTTGTGGGGGGATCTGAATGGATGCGCCCTCGAATCAACTACTACGAGGCAGTAAGCAAGAGCATCACGGAAGCGCGTGTCGCACACTTGGCGAAGGAGTATCGGATAGATTACTGGATAACCTACAAAGAGACAGAAACCAACTATCCAGAGGTTTACGCGCATGGCGCGTGGAAGGTGGTGAAGATAACGAACGCCCGGTGAGGCAGGGGGCGGAGGCGGGAATGGCGGCTTCCCCACAAGTACGGTATAATGCCGATGTGATGTCGCAACGCCCGAAGGTGTCGGTGCTTACGCCTGCCTACAATGTCGCGCCGTACATCGGACAGTGCATCGAGTCGGTGCAGGCGCAGACGCTCACCGACTGGGAAATGGTGATAGTGAACGACGCCTCCACTGACGAGACGGTCGAGGTCGTGCAGAAGTACCTGTCCGACCCGCGCGTCCGATTCCTGCAGAACGAGCGCAACATGGGGCTGGGCTACACGCGCGATCGTGCGCTGGAGGCGGCGCAGGGCGAGTGGATCGCGATTTTAGACGCCGACGACTGGTACGCCCCCGAACGGCTGGAGCGGCTGGTAGGTTTCGCGGAGCAGCACAACGCCGATATGGTCGCCGACCCGCAGGTTTACTACACGGAATGGGGGAGCGTGTACGCAGTGGGCTGGGCGACGCATGCCAAGCCGCCGCGCCAGCCACGCTTCTACACGGCGGCGGAGGTCATCTGGGCGCATCCAGCGTTCAAGCCCGTGGTGCGCCGCGCGTTCCTGCAGGCGAAAGCAATTCGCTACAACGCCGCGCTGCGTCAGTGGGCGGATTTGGCGTTTTATCTGGAAATCATGCTCAAAGGAGCGCGCTTGGCAGTGTTGCCCGAACCGCTGTATTACTATCGCGTTCGTCCGCGCACGCTCACGACGCGCTATGACCCGCTGGAGGAAAGCGGTAAAGCGTTAGAGTACCTGCTCAGCTTGCCCGACACGACGCCGCGCCTGCGCACAGTGCTATGTGCGGCGTTCCGACGGCGCGCCGTGTGGGATACCTATCCGCACTTCGCGGGCGCGCTCAAGCGGGGGCAGTGGGGGCAGGCGTGGCGACTGGCGCGTCGGTATCCGGGCGTGTGGCTGGTGCTACTGCGCGAGCTGCCACTGGCGGTTTACCGTCGGCTATTTGCCCGCGAACGGCTGATTGACCCGTGGCGCGAGACGCCCGCCAAACGCGCCTAAAACGCCTCGTCCAGAAACCGCTGGATGTCGGCTTCGGTGGAGTTCCAGAAGATGCGTCGGGCAGCCAGCTCGGCGGCGCGCCGCTTGTTCACAAACGCCATCCAGAACGGGCGGATCCAGCCCAACCGCTCACGCACGCTCCACGCCTCGTCGTGCTTCCAAATGCCCTCCGAGCCGAATATCGCCAGCTTGAGCAGCGTGTCGTTTTGCACAATCGGCACGGTGCGCCCCGCCAGCAACAGCAACAATCGCGCGAGGTTCATCACGGGCATCGTGTAGCCCAATCGCGGATGGGGCTTGAGACCTTGCCGCGCCGCATGCTCGCGGATGATAGGTTCGCGTTGCATTGCGTGCCCGACCTCACGCTCCAGCCGCTGCCAGCTGGCGGGCATGCCGTAGTGCAGGTTGCTCCCGTGCACGCGGTAGTAGGTCAGCGTCTCGTCGATGAAGCCCACTTCACCGTAAAACGGCGCGGCGATGACCAGCGGCAAATCCGCGCTGATGCGCCATAGCGACTCGTCGAGGGGCAAGATTGCCTCCAGCGCGCGCCGCGCGAAGGCATTGCCGCTGGTAGGCACGCTGGGATAGTGCATGTAGCGCAGCAGGCGGGGACGCAAATCCCCCACCATCGGGCTGCGCCACGGGAACCGCCGCTTAAGGGGCTGCCCCGACTCGTCTACGCTCTGCATCCACCACAGCAGAATCGCCAGTTCGGGACGCCAGTGCGCCGCGATGCGCTCCAGAAGCTGCGGCGCCCAGTAATCGTCCGAGTCCAGAAAGCAGATAATCTCACCCTGCGCGGCGGCGAAGCCCGCGTTGAACGCCGACGCCTGACCGCCGTTCTCTTTCAGAATCAGCTGCACGCGCCCTTCATAGCGGCGCAACACCTCGCGCGAGTCGTCGGTAGAGCCATCGTCCACCACGATGATCTCCTTGCACGGGTAGGTTTGCGCCAGCGCGCTCTCGATGGCTTCGGGCAGGAAACGCGCGTAGTTGTAGTTGTTGATGATTACGCTGATGAGTGGTTGTCGCATGGGGTCTCAACACCTCCTGTTGGGGGCTTTCGCGCAAGGCGCAGTTCGGCGTATAACTCGCGCAGCGCGGCGCGGCTTTGGGGCAAGGCGAACACGCTGAGGGCAAGCAGCGGCAGGTAATACGCCAGCGGCGCGAACATCGCGATGCTCAGCGCGAACGCCCACAGCAAACTCATGCCGTAATAGGGCTGACCGATGTGACGGCGCACAGCGTGGTGCAGTTGCCAGTTGTTGGGCAGATGCGCCCAGTAGTAGGCGGCGGCGTAGGCGACCGACGCCCACTGCGACGGCGCGAGCCACACCGCCAGCGTCGTCGCCAGTGCAAGGTGCGGCGCAAACAGCGCGGCGAACCGCGCCACCAGCTGCGGACGCCCCACCATCCCCAGCGCCTGCGCCTGCGAAATAAACACCGTAGACAGCAGCTGCTCGGCGGTCAAAATCGCCATCGTCGCAAGCACAAGCGGCATCTGCCACTGTGCGCCGAACACGATTGGCAGCACATACCACGCCCCAATCACAAACGGTAAACAGGTCGCTGCCAGCGCGAGCATCTGCGCCGACGACGACAGATACATCGCCCGTAGCAGTTTGGCAGGCTCATGGTGCAGGCGGGCGTACACGGGGTCTGCCACACGGCGGATTGTAACGGGCGCGAAGCTGAGCATCTCCAGCAGGCGCGTCGCCAAAGCGTAGTAGCCCACTGCTTCCTTGCCCCCCAGCGGCAGCAGGATGAAGCCGGGCATCAGGTCTTTGGTCATGTAAAACCACAGGGACGCGCCCTGCGCTGCGCTGAAGCGCACCATTTCGCGCAACAGCGTGCGGTTCCAGTGCCAGCGCGGGCGGAAGTGCGCGCTGAGGAACGCGCCGCCTGCGCTCACCAGCAGCGTCGCCCAGTACGAGGCGACCAGCGCCCACACACCGTAGCCCAGCTGCGCAAGGGGGATGCCCACAGCGTAGCCGCTTGCTTGCGCGCTGAGCTCCAGCGCAGCGATGCGCCGATAGCGCAGCCCCCGCTCCAGTTTTGCTTGAGGCGCAGCCGCCGTCGCCGCCAAGGGCAATCCCAAACATATCGCGCTTGCCACTGCCATAAAACCTTCCGTGCGTATCCAGAACTGTTGCGCCACTGTCAAGCCCAGCATCGCCAGCGCAGTGAGGCTCAGGCTCCATATTAGCAGCCAGCTAAACGCCTGACGCCACAACGCGGGCGCGTCTTCGCTCCGCACAAGGTAGACGCGGATGCCCATCTGCGCCAGCGTCAGCAGGTAGTTGTTCAGCCCCAGCGCGGCGGCGAACAGCCCGTAATTGTCGGGTCCCACCAACCGCGTCATTAGCAGCAGCCCTGCAGCGGACAGCCCGATTCCGAGCAGGCGGCGCACGGTCAGGTACACGCTGCCTTCCACCGCGCGGCGGCGCAGGCTCGGCTCAGGGCGCATGGGGCGGAACAACCTCCACTGCGGCGCGCGCCTGCAGCCACGCTATATCGCGCACGCCCAGCCAATTCTGCCACTGCTCGCCCGTGTAAGCATTCACGACGGGACGCAGACGCAGCTGCTCGGCGACCTCCACCTGATACAGCGTCCAGCCGCGCTCGCCTAAAAATCCCACAAGGTCGCGCACAGTGTAGCCGTACTGCTCCGTGTGCGCGTCGCAAACTTCGATATAGAGTAGCTGCGTGTTCGACAACGCGCGCTCCGCCCCGCGCAATACGAACAGCTCGTAGCCCTCTACATCCAGCTTGATAAGCGTAATCGGCTTCGAGGCGCACTCGAACGAGTCCAGCGGGCGCATCGGCACGCGGATAGTGGGCGCATCTTGCGAGTCGGTTGCCACGTGGTTCAAATCGTCCGCGCGCAGGTCTGTGAAACAGACCTCGCCCTCTCTCTCGCCCAGCGCGTAGTGATACAGGTGCAAGTTCGGCAGGCGGTTCAGCTGCGCATTCGCCTGAAGGTAGCCGAACACGCGCGGATGCGGCTCGAAAGCATACACTGAGGTGGACGCGCCGAGCTGCTTGGCAAGCGGAATACAGTGCGCTCCCACATTCGCGCCGATGTCAATAACGGTGTCTCCCGGCTGGAGCAGCGCCAACAGCACTTTCAGGTCGTGCGCGCCGTGCCATCGGGGAGCGTCGTAAAACATCAGCAGCGTGAGGCGTGCGCCAAACAGCCGAAAACGCGCCCCCGCGTAGCGAAACACCACGCGCTCGTGCAGTCCCAGCTGCAGCAAGCAACGGAACGCCACGAACCGCCAGGGACTGCTCCACTTATGACGCTCGCGCCACGCCCAGCGCAAGTCGCGAACTATCTGACGCCAGCGCGGCACGGTCAGAGAACCGCTCACACTCAGATTATACCAACAAACTCCATCTTTTGGCAGGATTTTTTCGAAGCAGAGGCTTCCAACTTGTGGTATAATAGGCTATCCGAGAGGAGAGCCGCTATGAGGAAAATATGGGGTCTGCTGGGGTTAGGCGGGCTAATGGTTGCGTTGAGCGTCGCGCAGGAACCGCCGCTGATCAACTACGCCACATTGTACGGAGAATTTGACTACGACTTTTATGTAGGAAACACCAGCGTCGGGCTGGTGCAGGATGGTATCGCCAACGGTTTCTCGCCAAGTATCCCGTCTGGCTTCACACCGACCTTAGACACTGAGGACAAGGTAAGCGGGCTGGCTTCGCAGCGTCTTCAGTTCAGCCGCAACGCTTCCAGTTCTGCCAGCGCCAGCTTCTCCATGACGCTGTATTTTCCTTCAGAAGATTATCCCCAAGTAGGCGAGCCTGTGACGATTCGCCTGTGGGTGAAAGCCTCCAGCTGGACGAACGGAACCTTTATCGTGCAGGCGCGCCCGATTAGCACGGGCAGCACGACCGTCTTGCTGAATACCACCACGCCCCCCAGCGATTGGACTCAATTCACTTTCACCTACACCACACCGTCTTCCAACCCTGCAGGGATGGTCATCGATATCATCGTGCGGGCGAATGCAGGGGTCTCGTCGGGCGACATCCGGCTGGACAAGCTGGAGGTGACCGGCAGCAAACGCTGGCGCGAACATCAGCCGCGCTCGCTGAAGATCATCGCTCCGTACTATCCATGGGCGGAAGAGAGCCAACGCGACTGGGTCTACTATGCCCGCGAGTTTGACGCAATTATCGCCAACTGGGATGACATCAAGGCACTGCGCACGCACCGACCTAATCTCCTAAACGTAATTTACTATAACCTCATCTACAGTGGAGATGACGGCAATCCTACCACTTGGGCGGTTCGCGACCTGTTCGGCTACGACTATGCGGATCGGTTCCACCCCGAATGGTTCCTGCTAAACATTCAAGGGCAGCGCCAACGCTTCGGCAGCTCAAACCACCTCATGGATATTGGCAATCCTCAAGCGTCGGCGTGGGCAGCGCAGAACCTGCAGCGTTACATGACCTACTCCGACTTCGGTGTGGATGTTATTCACTTCGACAGCTTTATCGATTTCTTCTTCAACAGCTTCCTGCTGCAGAAGTATCCGACGCGCACCAGCCGAATTGCGGCGATGCACAAACATCTGATGAACATGCGCGCCGTCACACGCGATCGGAATATCCAGTTCATCATCAACGCTGCCGACGCGCTTTACACACGCGACCAGCCGCATGTGTATTTCTTCAGACAGGGATTTCTCGATGGAATGCTGATTGAGCAGGTATTCACTAACATCTTCTCACTGCCGACGGGCTTCACTTCATTCTCAATATGGGAAGGACATGTAAACACCATTCTGGAGTACCGCCCGCGCTTGCGCGTGCTTTACGCTGGCTACGCGGTAAGCAATCCCATAGAGGGGCGTCGGCAGAAAATCTACGCGCTTGCCAGCACTCTGCTCTGCGCGGATGACAATCTGTACTTGTACTTAGACAAACACTACTACGATGGCGCGCCTACTCGTCAGCGTAGCTGGCGTCCCGACGCCGACTTCGATGTGCCGCTTGGTCAGCCAACGGGGAATATGCAGGTCTTCTTCCGCTCGTCGGACTACCAAGGCGGATTGTACTACCGCCCCTTCCAGAACGGCTTCGTGTTGGTAAACCCCACGGGCAATATCGCGCCGCGCTTCAAGGATGGCGCGGTGTTCACTTGGATACTGGACGCCGATTACTGGGAGTTGCGCTCAGGACAGGTGTATCCTGCGGGCACGCGCATCAAGCTCTATCCGAAAGAGGGGCTGATTTTCGTGCGCGCCAGCAGTGGGGCGTTGCGCAACTATCCGCCTGCGAAGGGGAAGATAGTGCCTGCGCCGTCAGGAGGCTCGGGCGCGCCGATTAGCCCTGCGCCTCCTGCACGACGGTAGGCTGTTGTTTATTGGGATATTTCCCGAAGCGCGGGACGCGCTCCAGACGCGCCCCGCGCTTTTCTTGCAAAGTAATTAGCCCAGCGCACTCCGCGCACGGTTGCGCCAGTTCACGATGTCGGTAATGCTGCCTAAGAACACCCAGCCACTGAGCACTTGCCGCCAAGTGCGCATTTGCTCGTACACATACATCGCCGGGCTGGGATACTCGGTCGCCATCTCCACCTGGTGGTGGTAGTGCAGTGCGCCTTCCCTCAGCCAGCGCTCCCACATCAGCGTGCCGAACCTGTGCCCCATCACCCGCGCCCACAGGATCTCTACATCCTCCGACGCGCTACCGTAGCCGTCCAGCGTAGCAATATTAAGCCGATTCATACGATACTGCCATGTTGGCACATTGATCCAAAGCGCGTCGTAAGAGTTCACGATTTCAATCCCGTAGCGCCGCTCGAATGGGTTGCGTGTGAACGGCGCAGGCGCCATAAAGCGCGTGTGCGGCGATACAACGCAGCTGCCCGACCAGATGCGCACGGCGCGCAGCGGCGTCTCGTCGCGCAAAAAGCGCAGGTAACGGTCGGAAAACTGATTGTTGGCGAAGTTCGCATACCGATAGTGGCTGCAGTGGCAGTCTGTAAAGCCCATCTGCCGCATCTCGTCCATGCTGCCTTTCCAGTGCGCACGGAACGCTGCGGGCGAGCTTAGCTCGCGAAATGTGCCATACGGATTGGTAAAGGTCGTCACATTCCCGCTGCCGCGTGTGTCTTCCACTGTCCAAAAGTGGTCATGCAGACACACAGGAAAGTGCCGATGTTGCTCCGCCACCAGAATCGGATGAATCTGCTGCATTTGCGGATTGGCGTTGCGCCCATTGCGATGCAGGTAGTTATCTGTAGGGCGAATATTATTGAGCGCGCTGGTCGTTGCGCCACAGTGAACCACCAAGCCTGTCTGCTGACAGAAAGTGTGTAACCACAGAAATGTTTGAAGGTAGTAATTGAAATCCATGATGGAGCCAGAAACGCTGATGATGTGGTCGATATCCGCACTCCATGGGCGGCTCCACTCTGGTTCGGCGTCTTCGTTCACCATAATCCACGGCACGATCCACAGCGACTGGTTGAAACTATCGGTCGTAGTGGGCAGGAAGTAACGGTTGTACCAGCGGGCGATGAGCACATGCTGATCTGTGGTATGCAGGGCGGGATCGGGGCGCAGCAGCACCTGCAGCTGCGGATTGCTGGTATCCACGCGCAAGCCCTGATATACATTGCTTAGACGCGCCGCGTAGCCCGCCACATACACCATCGCGCCCGACGCCCACAGCGCACGGCGTCCCACGCGCTTGATGTCGGTAGTCCCATTCTCAATTGGTGTTAGCCCCAACACGCCTGTGGCGGGCGTGCCCGCCCTACCCTTCGGAATGTGATAACCACACAGATAAATCGGCTTATCCCCTGGCGCATAGTCCAGCCAGCTGTTGACGACGATATTGCTGGTAATCCCTTCCATCGTGGGCACGATGCCAAAATCGTACTGCTGCTGGAACTGGCTCTTGGTCAAATCGCCTGCGACGATAATTGCGGGATCTACGCCCCACAGGCGCAGCGCATTGCGCCACTGACGCGCCAGTCGCAGGTTGCGCGAATACGCCGAGCTGTTACGGTCGTTGTGCGGTACAATCAAAGCCACTCGCTTGCGCGCCATAGCATCCCTATTATAGCACAGTCTTAAACTCGCCATTCTCGGCGGTACGCCCGACGCCGTAGTAGTAGAAGCCCAGCTTGCGCATCCGCTGCGGGTCATACAGGTTGCGCCCGTCGAACAGGTTCGGCTGGCGCATGGCGTTACGGATACGCTCGAAATTCAACTGACGGAACTCGTTCCACTCGGTAATCAGCGCGAGTGCATCGGCATTCTCGGCGACTTCGTAGGCGTTGCGACAGTAGATTAGATCTGGATAGATTGCCTGCACGCGGGGCATCGCAACGGGGTCATAGGCTTTGACTGTCGCGCCTTCATGCAGCAGCAGGCGTATCACTTCCAGCGAACGCGCTTCGCGAATGTCGTCGGTGTTCGGCTTGAACGCAAGCCCCAGTAAACCGATTGTGCGCCCCGAAAGCCCCCCCAGTCGCTCACGAATGCGACTCACAAATTGCACAGGACGCGCATCGTTAATCGCCAGTATCTGATGGAACAAGGTAGGGTCTAACTCGTAACGCTGCACGGTGTGCGCGAACGCCTGCACATCTTTAGGAAAACATGACCCGCCGAAGCCCAGCCCTGCCTGCAGAAACGCCGATCCGATACGCGGGTCATAGCCCATCGCTTTGGCGACTTGCACAATGTCCGCCCCGGTGCGCTCGCACAGGTCGGCAACCGCGTTGATGAACGAAATCTTAAGCGCGAGAAAAGTGTTGGAGGCGTATTTGATAATCTCGGCGGTGGCGAGGTTGGTAATCAACATCGGGCGTTCCAGCGGAGCGTAGAGTTCGACGATTTTCATCGCGGCACGGGGGTTGTCTGCCCCGATGACGATGCGGTCGGGGTTCAGCGTGTCGTGCACCGCCGAGCCTTCGCGCAGGAACTCGGGATTGGACACCACATCGAAGTCGTATGGCGCCGTTCGATTCTGCTCGATAATGCGCCGTACACGGTCGCCTGTGCCGACAGGTACGGTGGATTTGTTCACGACAATCTTATAGCCGTTGAGGGCTTGTCCAATCGCGGCGGCGGCGGCGTCTACCTGTGCGAGGCTCGGCTCGCCTGTTTCCGTCGGGGGTGTGCCGACGCAAATAAAAACCACTTCCGCCTCGCGGGTCGCCTGTGCCAGGTCGGTCGTCGCGCTGAGACGCCCCTCCTCCAGATTGCGCTGCAACAGCTCATCCAGCCCCGGCTCATAGATGGGCGACTGCCCCTTGTTAATGGCATCGACTTTCGAGGGGTCGATGTCGACGCAGATGACCTCGTTGCCTAAATCGGCGAACACGACGCCTGTCACCAAGCCAACATAGCCCGTTCCCGCAACCGCGATTTTCATGAAGACCTCCGTTTCTCAATTATGGCGTTGACGGCGCAGGAATTGTACCTGCTGTGGCTTGGCGTGACTTGGGCGTCCCGCCCAAGCGCACGGACAGGCAGGCATGTCGGTGCTACAACAGGGGTATCCTAAAAGGGAATGCGCATTCTGGAGATAGTGTCGGGTACGACGGCGTGTGGGGCAACAGTACATACGCTGCAAATCGCGAAAGAACTGCATCGGCGGGGGAACGCGCTTACGCTGATGGGTAAGCCGGGCGCGTGGGTGCTGGAACAGGCGCGCGCGGCGGGCGTGCCCACGCTGGAGTCGCGCATGAAACGCCTGCCCCTGCGCGACCTGCGCGCTGCAGCGCAGTTTGTGCGCGAGAATCGAATTGAGGTACTGCTGGCGCATATGTCGGGCGCGAACAACTTCGCGGTCTGGCTCAGTCGCCTCGCGAAAGTGCCCGCTGTGCTACGTGCCCACGCCCACACCATCCATTTCCACTGGCGCATGGCGCACCACATCATCGCCGTCTCCGAGCAGACTCGCCGTTATCACATCACGCATAACTTCGTACCCCCCTCGAGAATCAGCACGGTGCACGGGTTTGTGGATCCTGCCCGCCTGATTACACTTGACAAGGGCGCACGGCAGGCGGTGCGAGCCGAACTGGGGCTGTCTCCCACCGACTTTGTGGTGGGAGTGATTGGCAATATCATTCCCCGCAAGGGACAAATCTACCTGGTACGCGCTCTGCCCACAGTGGTCGCGCGGTATCCGCAGGTGCGTGTGCTGCTGGTGGGCGTGATTCATCCCCCCCGCTACGGTGAGCAGGTCAAGCGCGAAGCGGCACGGTTGGGCGTTTCTGAAAATCTTCTGTGGCTGGGCGAGCGCAGGGATGTCCCCCGCCTCCTCCAAGCGATAGACCTCTACGCGCTGCCCACACTGAGCGACATGCTGCCGATGGCGATGCTGGAAGCGATGTGGGCGGGGCTGCCGATTCTGGCGACCGACGTGGGCGGCATCCCCGAAGCGATTACCCACGGCACCGAAGGCTGGCTCGTGCCCCCAAAAGACCCCGACGCGCTGGCAAACGCTCTCATCGAGATTATCGAGAACCCCAGCGAGCGCGCCCGCCGCGCTCAGAACGCCCACCACCGCGTGCAAGAATCGTTCACGGTGCAACCTCAAGTGGCAAAGATTGAGGCGATTCTTCAGCAAGTCGCGGGACTTTAGCACCCCCTGCCGAAGTTGAACAACACGAGGAGCAGATCCGCATCGTCCACCACCCCGTCGAGGTTGAGGTCTGCGGGGTTCGCCCCCGTCGCGCCGAAGTGGAACAGCACCCGCAGTAAATCGGCGTCGTCGATGCAGTCGTTGCCGTCCACATCGCCCAGCACGAGATTCATCCGCAGGTAGGGATCCAGCGTATCGCCGCCGGGCAGCAGCACATTTGTGAAGGTCTGCGAGAGCGCGCCCGATGGCTTGACGCGCACACGCCAGACAGGGTTATAAAACCCCGCGTCGTCAATCAGAGGCTCGTCGCCCGACTCCAGACGCGCCCGCCATACCGCGCTTGCGTCTGCAGTGAGGTTTTTCGTTGCGCCGACGCCCGAGTTGGGGTTCGTGATTTCCACCAGCACAGGGCGGTTCGCGCCCAGAGCGCCCAAGTAGCCAATAAGCAACGGGGCGTCGGCTTCCTGATGGGCGAAGTAGACGCGAGTCGGGGGCAAACTGCCCTGTCGGAGTTCGAACTCACCGTAGAAGTATCGCCCTGCTGGCGTGTTGGCGGGCAGGGTGAACGTTAGAGTGACCTCTCCGCCCGGCTGGAGGTCAAGCCGTCGTTGCACATCCGGCTGGAACAGGTCGCGCCAGAGGCGCAACGCCGCCCCTGTGAGAAAGTTATTGCCCCGCGTATGCAGCCAGAACTGCCCAACGAGCGGCGTGCGTGCAGTATTGCGAATGGTCAAACGCACCAGACGACTACCGTCATCCAGGCGCACCGACGGGGTGAATTGCCATCGTACCGTCGGACGGCGGAACTGCGTCGGACCATAGAGCCAGTAGAGTTCATTCCATCCCATCGATGCGCTGCTCCACTGCGCCCCCAGGACATCAATCGTCCAAAGGTCATTCTGCTGCGCGCCCTGTGCGTTCACCTCACGAATCGCCTCGCCCACAAAATAATGCTCCAGATGCGGCGGTTCGGGAATCTCGGGATAAAACGCGCTGTCGCGCAGCTGATTGTTCGCGTCGTGCGTCTGAATTTGATATTGCGTGGTGGGCGTGAAGAAACCGTAGTTCTGATATAGAACAGGATCGCTGCCTGGACCCGGTCCCGAGGGACCTGCCGCAGGCGTCTGCGTTGAGGAGGAAGCGGGCGCGTCTTTGGGCACATCGACGACTTGCAAGATTTTCACGCGATAGGCGTACTCTTTCGTCTGGTTCGAGGCGTTCACCGAGCGGAACTGGATATAGAAATCTTCCACAGGCGTCGGCGTGGTCATCTTGAAGCCGAAAGTGCGCGACTGTCCGGGCGCGATGCGATGGGTCGCGGCGGTTGGCTCGAAGCGCAGATTATGCGGGATGGCGTCCCACGGCACATCAGGCAGGTACGCCCATCCAGGAGGCGTCGAGGTCGCCTGCAGCACGCCCGGCGTGGTGTAAAGCACATGCACCTGATCGACTGACCAGCCCACATTATTGTTCTGCACAATCATCTGGTACTCGTTATTGGCAGGGTTAATGTAGCTGATAGTAATTTGCACATTACCCTGTGTCCAACAAAGCGATGCCATTCCGATTGTTGCGAAAAACCCAAGCCAACCTTTCCAGCGCATGTGTGTCTCCGTTGTATAGTATAGCACAGAATCTCCCCCTGCAGGGGTGTGCAGGGGGAGTGGTGCGAGAGAGGGTGGGAAGTTTAGCAGCCGCGTCCGAAGTTGAACAGCACGATGAGCAGGTCGGCGTCGTCCACGATGCCGTCGCCGTTCACATCACCGGGAACCCCGCCTTGACCGCCGAAGTTGAACAGCACAATCA
>JAOAES010000351.1 GCA_026416655.1 Fimbriimonadales bacterium | reverse complement strand
GTTTACAAAGTTCATTTAAAATACTCATTAATAGCTTTTACGGTTATACCGCCGGGCCATTCAACTTCAACGATTACGACGCCGCCGAAGCCGTGACGCTCAAGGGGCAGGAGCTGGTCAAGCAAATCGCCGCCGAGATTGAGCGACTGGGTGGCGTGGTGGTGGAAATCGATACCGACGGGGTCTACTTCCAGTCCCCCGAGCATGTGCAGACCGAAGCCGACGAGATCGCGTTCGTGGAGCAAGTCGGCAAAATCCTGCCCGAGGGAATCCGCCTCGCCTACGACGGGCGGTACAAGGCGATGCTCTCGGTCAAGACGAAAAATTATGTACTACAGGGCTACGACGGGAAGCTGACCTTCAAGGGCGCGTCACTGCGCTCGCGCGCCGACGAGAAGTTCGGACGCGAGTTCCTCAACCGAGCAATCGAGCATCTACTGAACGGTGAACCGGAGAAGGTGGCGGAGGATTATCAGCGCCTCGCCAAACAGATTTTGAACGGCGATATCGACATCGAGCAGCTCTGCCGTCGCGAGCGCATCACCGACAAGAGCAAGCAGCCCAGCCATCCCCTGTACGAACTCGCGAAACGCTTCCAGATTGGCGATTACATTATGGTCTATCGCAAGCAGGACGGCAGTCTCGGCTTGCTGGAGGAGTACGCAGGCGACGAAGACCGCGAGCATTATGTGGAGAAGCTCTACAAGTTCGCTGCGCGACTGGAAGACCTGTTCCCGAACTTCGACGCGCTGTTTCCCAAACCGCAGGCGATTATTCTGTCGGAGCGACAACCAAGCCTGTTTGAGTAGCCCAAACCTGCACGTCAAGCCAATCGCGCTTGCGCCTTTCGTCAGGTATACTTATTGTGTATCCAGCCCATTTTGTGGCAGGGAGGCATACGAAATCTATGGCGGTCAAGCGGAAAACTGGCAAACCGGAGACGCCCGTACAGGAGCCGATCGAAACGCAGGGCGTGGAAATCATCGGAGAGGCAACCAACGGACTCAGCAGCGCAGTCGAGGGCGAATATACCGCAGAGCAACTCACCGTTCTCAAAGGTCTGGAGGCTGTGCGCCGACGCCCCGCAATGTATATCGGCGACACCGGCACACGGGGATTGCACCACCTCTTTATTGAAGTGCTGGACAACTCGGTCGACGAAGCGCTCGCCGGGCACTGTGACCATATCGATGTGATTCTGCATAAGGACCAGAGCGTTTCGGTGATTGACAACGGGCGCGGAATCCCCGTCGATATCCACCCTGAAGAGAAGCGTCCCGGCGTGGAGGTGGTGATGACCACGCTGCACGCGGGCGGCAAGTTCGGCGGCGGGGGCTATCGCGTATCGGGCGGTCTGCACGGCGTGGGTGTGTCGGTGGTGAACGCGCTCTCCGAGTGGCTGGAGGTCACGGTCGCACGCGACGGCTACCTGCACTATCAGAAGTATGAGCGCGGCGCGCCCGTTGCTCCCTTGAAAAAACTCAAGCCCACCAATAAGCGCGGCACAACCGTGCGATTCCTCGCCGACCGCGAAATCTTTGGCGACTACCGCTACGACCCCAACTTCTTCATCAAACGCCTGCGTGAGCTGGCATATCTCAACCCGAACGTGACGTTCACTTTCACCGACGAACTGAACGATAAGCCCAAGCAGACCTTCAAGTTCAGCAAGGGAATCGCGCAGCTGGTAGAGGAACTCAACGAGACCAAAGACCCCATCCACAAGGTGGTCTACTTCCGCAACGCCCGCGAGGAGACCGAAGTGGAGGTTGCCCTGCAGTACCACACGGGCTATCAGGAGACTCTGCTCTCGTATGCGAACAACATCCACACGGTGGAGGGCGGCACGCACCTGTCGGGCTTCAAGACTGCGCTGACCCGCGTGATTAACCAGTATGCCCGCAAAGCGGGGCTGCTGAAAGACAAAGACCCCAACTTCACGGGCGACGATGTGCTGGAGGGCTTGACCGCCGTGATTGCTGTCAAGCTCCTGCACCCGCAGTTTGAGGGGCAAACGAAGACGAAGCTGGGCAACCTGGAGGTGCAGGGCTTGGTGAACTCCATCGTGGGCGAGGCGTTCAGCGAGTATCTGGAGCGCAACCCGTCAGTGGCGCGCAAGATTGTGGAGAAGGCGCAGACGGCGCAACGCGCCCGTGAAGCCGCCCGTCGCGCCGCCGAACTGGTCAAACGCCAGAGCGCGCTCGATAGCGGCTCGCTGCCGGGCAAACTCGCCGACTGCACCGAGCGCGACCCCAGCAAGTGCGAACTGTTCCTCGTGGAGGGCGATTCGGCGGGCGGTTCGGCGAAGATGGGACGCGACCGTCGCTTCCAGGCGGTGCTGCCCCTGCGTGGCAAGATTCTAAATGTGGAGAAGGCTCGCCTCGACAAAGCCCTCGAAAACGAGGAGATTCGCGCCCTGATTACCGCGCTGGGCACAGGGATTAGCCTCGATACAAACGGGAGCGCCAGCAGCGGCGAATCGGACAGCCGATTCGACATCTCAAAGCTGCGTTACCATCGGATTGTGCTGATGACCGATGCGGACGTTGACGGCGAACACATCCGCACGCTACTGCTGACTTTCTTCTTCCGCTACATGCGCCCGCTGATTGAGAATGGGCATGTCTAT
>JAOAES010000330.1 GCA_026416655.1 Fimbriimonadales bacterium | reverse complement strand
GTGTGGTGTTCGAGAATGTGGAAATTCCTGTGGAGAACCGCATCGGCGAGGAGGGCGAGGGGTTCAAAATCGCGATGTTCGCGCTCGATCAGGGACGCTACACCGTCGCGGCGGGCGCAGCCGGGCTAATTCGGGCATGCTTGGATGAATCGGTGCGCTACGCAAAGGAGCGCAAGACCTTCGGCAAACCACTCGCCGAGCATCAGCTCATCAAGCAGAAAATCGCGCAGATGGAGGCGGACTACCAGATTAGCGCACTGCTCTATCAAAAGGTGGGCTGGATGAAGAATGTAGGTTTACGCAATACGCGCGAGACCTCGCTGGCGAAGTGGTACAGCACGGAAGCCGCGCAACGCGCCGCTAACGCCGCCGTACAGGTCTTCGGCTCCTATGGCTTCTCCGACGAGTACCCTGTAGAGCGGTTCTACCGCAACAGCAAGGGCGCGACGATTTACGAGGGCACGTCCGAGATTCACACGCTGCTGCAGGCGGACTACGCGCTGGGCTATCGCGTGGATAAGCCCCTGCGCGTCAACCTACCGACCTACCCGTTCGCCGAAGACGCGAGCGGTCAGGAATAAGCTGCTCAAACCTTCATTTGCCCCCACCCCCTCTCCCTCTGGGAGAGGGGGTGAGGGTATTGTAGCATTGGAAATGCCGATTGGTATTAGAACCGGTACCCCAGATTCGTCGCAAACACACCCGCGCGATTTCCAGCGGGGCTGGGACCACCGCTCAGCAGTGCAACGCCTTTACCATTGGTGTTGATGTACTGGTAGAGGATGTTGAACTCGATGTTCTCACCGAGGTCGTACGCAGCGCGCAGTGTGAGGTAGTTCCATTCGGGCTTGCCGCGCTGGTTATTGAGTGCGTTGCTGTTAATCTCCCAGCCGACATTCTCGTAAGTGAGGTGGAATCGCCAGCGCGGGGTGTAGCGATAGTTCGCCTCCAGCATGACCCGGCGTACTCGATCGCGCCCCTGGTACCCACTATTGAAAGGCAATTTGGCGGTTCCTGTGTAAAAGTCGGCGGTCAAACGCACGGTCAGATTGTCCTGAACCTGATAGGTCGTGTTCAGGTAGGTTCCTTTCAGGTCGGAAGGGTTGTACAAATAGCCGATGCGTCCCCAGTTGCCCGGCGCGACGAAGTAGGGTTCGATCTCGCGATATCCGATGAGCGCGTCCCAGCGCGGATTGAAGCGATAGCCTGCGCTGATGTCGAACGCCTTGTTTCGGCTGCCAACAACACGATTATCGCCCCGTTGCAAGTTGCTCAGCGCGTATTCGAACCGCACCTCGATATCGCTCACGCGCGACTGCAGGTCGAATCCGAGCACATCCACGCGATTGACATCCGTGCGCACGTTGTTGTTCAGATGGCGGAAGGTACGATTGCGCCCGACGCCCGCCGCAAAGTAGGTCGCTCCCACCTGCGCAGGGTAGCCTGCGATGCTGAACGGGTAGTCCAGGCGCAGCCCCGCGAGCTGGTCAGCCGCCGCACTGACGGAGGCGTTGTGGTTTGCAAAGTAGATGGGCAAAAAGCGCGTGGTATTCGAACGGATTCCGTAGCTGCTCAGGAAAAACGCCTGCGCACTAAGCCTGCCGAACACTCCGCTGAGCAGCGCGCCGTCCGCCCGATGTGCTCGGTCGCGGTAGCGTCCGAAATCGAGGTAGTAGTCTGGTTCGATGCGCTGGAAGGTATAGGGCGTGAGTTTCAGGGGGATGCGTCCAATCTGCGCCTGCACGCGCGTTCCAAACAGGCTGATCGGCGCGGTAATATACGCCTCCCAGATAGCCACATCGGTCGCGCCTACGCTGTAGGCGTTTTTATTCAGGCGCAGCGAGTCGGCAAGGCGCGTCGCCTCGCGCGTGTAGGGGAGATAGTTGCCCACGATGAAGGTCGCTTTCGCGTCGACCTGCTCATTCACGGGCATATCGACGTGCAATCCCAGCTCATGCACAATACTCGCACTTTGCGCAAAAATCCCCGACGGATGGATGGCGTTGCCGTTCAGAGTGTACGCGCTACGTTTGTCGTAGCTGTGCGTGCCGAACACGGCGAGGGTCATGTCGCCCGTAAGCCGCTGCTTGCGTCGCTCTTCGCGCCGAATGCGCTCTTCCAGGCTGGCGATGTCGCGGCGGAGGTCGCGCACACTTACATTCAGATTGCTCAACTCGGTCTCGAACTCCTGTGCCAGTCGCTGCAGGTTCTCAATCGCGCTGCGGAGCTGCTGCAACTCGCGCACCGCTTGTTGGAGTTCTTGAACCTGTCGCTCTTGGGGCGAGGGCTGAGCAGCTTCTGGAGTGGACGGAGCGAGCCGATTTAAACGGGTCTCCACCTCGCGGATGCGCTCCTCTACAACGCGGTAGGCGCGGGCGACTGCCTGCGCAAACTCGGCACGGGACACCTGGCGGTTCGGCTTGAACTCGCCGTCGGGGAAACCTTCCAGAACACGCAACCGCACCAGCTCTCGAATCGCCTGATACGCCCAGTGTCCGGGCGGCACATCGCGCATCTGGGTCCATGCACACGCCGTTAACAATCCTGCCGTAATCAGAACTATGCCTGTCCGCATCGTCTCCTCCTTGAGTGAGTAGCGTTTATGATACCCGTTCCTGCAAGGTATACTGGGGCAAAATCCAACAGAGGGTACGACAATGGCTCGGTGTCTCAACTGCGGTGTGGAAATGGAGCAGACTCAGGAACTCTACTGCTCTCGTTGCGCGGCGTTTGCCGGCGGGGCGGCGACTTCCCCGCCCTCTTCGGGCGAAGGGGGCGACTGGATGTCGAAAATCGTGCCCACCCGGAATACCCCTGCGCTGGTGGGCTACTATCTCGGTGTATTCAGCCTGATTCCGTGTCTGGGCGCGTTGCTCTCGCCGTTTGCGATTGGGTTCGGGATTGCAGGTCTTAGTAAGGCGCGAAACTTGCCCGAACGGATTGGTTTTGTTCACGCCGTCGTTGCGGTAGTACTGGGCGGCTTTTCGTTGCTGGCGCACCTGCTCTGTGTCGGCGGCAGTCTCGTTGTACCTCTATTCATTAACTCCTGAGATGAAGGTTCTGATAGCAGGCGGTACGGGGTTTATCGGTAAGGCGATGCTGCGTGCGTGGGCGTCGGAACACGAACTTGCTGTGTTGACACGCAACCCTGCGCGCGCGCAGCCGAGTTTGCCTGCGGGCGCGCGCGCCGTCGGCTGGGACGGCGCAACGCTCGGCGAGTGGACGCAATCGCTGGAAGGCGCGGATTTGCTGATTAACCTCGCGGGCGAGCCGATTGCCCAGCGCTGGACCTGTCTCTTATACACATCTCCGAGCCCACGAGACC
>JAOAES010000230.1 GCA_026416655.1 Fimbriimonadales bacterium | reverse complement strand
CTCAAACAACCCCGCGGCGCCCATGCCCAACGCAGCGCACATCGTGACCAGACCATAGCGGCCGCCGGTGCGTTGCAGCGCGTAGGCGAGCGTAGCGACCTGACGCGCGCCCGTGCAGCCAAGCGGATGCCCCAGCGCAATCGCCCCGCCCAGCGGGTTCAACCGCTCCATCGGCATCTCGAAAATCTGGTTCGACGCCAGCACCTGCGCCGCGAACGCCTCGTTGAACTCGATATGATCCACATCGGCGATAGAGACGCCCAGCCGATTGAGCAGTTTCGGAATCGCGTAGGCAGGCGCGACGCCGAAGTCCTCGGGCGCGAGCGCGGCGGTCGTGTAGCCGGCGAAGCGCAACATCGGCTTGACACCCAGCGCGTTCGCCTTGCGCTCGCTCATGAGGATAACGGCGGCTGCGCCGTCGCTGCGTTGCGAGGCGTTGCCCGCGGTAATCAGCCCGTCCGGGCGGAACGCAGGCTTAAGCTTCGCCAGCGACTCCAAACTCGTGTCGCGGCGGGGTCCCTCGTCTTTTGTGAGTGTGATTTTCTCGCGTCGCGGGCGTCCGCACTCGTCGAGGCTCTGGATCTCGGTGGACACGGGGGCGATTTCGGCGTCGAACAGCCCCTCGTCCTGCGCCCGGACAGCTTTCTGGTGGCTCTGCAGGGCGAAAGCATCCGCCTGCTCGCGCGTGATGGCGTACTTGCGAGCGAGTTGCTCCACCGACAGCCCCATATTCAGGTAGGTGTTCGGCGCGTTCTGGAACAGGGTAGGATTGGGGTGGGTGTGGATGTCCAAAAACGGGGTACGGCTCATGCTCTCCACGCCCCCTGCGAGGATGATTTCTGCATCGCCCGACCGAATGCGCTCCGCTGCGATGGCGATGGCTTCCAGCCCCGAAGCGCAGAATCGGTTCACCGTCGCGCCGGGCGTACTGAGGGGCAGCCCCGCGCGCAGAGCGGCGACGCGGGCGATGTTCATCCCCTGCTCGCCTTCGGGGGTTGCGCAGCCGAAGACGACGTCTTCAATCTCGTTGGGGTCTACAGCGGGACACCGCGCCAGAACAGCCTGTATCGCAAAGGCGGCGAGGTCATCAGGGCGAGTGTGGCGCAGGCTCCCGCGCGGCGCTTTGCCAATCGGCGTGCGCACTGCTGCGACAATCAAAGCCTCGTTGCTCATGCATGCCTCCGCAGGATAGGATACCCCAACGGCAGTCGCTTTTTCTGAGGCGTTCCTCAACGCCACTCTGCCCACGCCTTATACGCGATGTAGGGCAGCTTCGGCAGGTAGTAGCCCAGCAGTCCCAGCGCAGCGCGCCCGGCAGATGCCTTCACAGGATGCGGCGCTACCTGCTCCCAGCGTCCCGTGCGATAGGCATGGTTCAGACGGGCATAGACAGCAAGCAGTCCTTCCGCCCGCATACCCGCCGCCAGTTCGTCGGATATCGTGCGCTGGAGCAGATTCTCAGGCAGCTCGAAGAACGCGCGTAACTCGGCGTAGAGGCGTTGCAGGTCGGGCGTATAGCCTGTACAGGCGGCTTGTTCGCGCAGCGTGGCGTAGCGTTCCAGATTCAGCGGGCGTGCCTCAGGCAGTGCGACAATCGCGTCCACCGCCTGCAGCAACCAGCGCAAACGCGCCACATCCCAGATTGGATCGAACGCGCGTATCTCAATCGTGCCCAACCTCCGTGAGATAATCAGGTCTTGAAACCGATAGCAAGGGTCGTCGCGCAGTGCGCCAATCGCAAACGAGTGCGCCATCCGGTACGACTGCCCGAAATACCGCCCGCCTGCGTAAGGGCTGCTCGCCGAGAGGAGCATCAGCAACGGCAGAAAGTACGCGAGGTTGGCATACACTGTATCGCGCCGTTCCGGAGCCACGCCGATGTGCAGGTGCAGTCCCCCCGTATTGGTGGGGGACTCGAGGTCGAACAGGTGTCCCACGGGCACGAGATACGCCGCACCCGCCGCCTGTGCCAGGTCTGCGCGTCGCGCCTGCAAGTCGGCAAGCAGGGTCTCGGTATCGTAATGGGGGCGCGTGGCGATTTCGACGCTGCTCATCAGGCACTGGCGGGCGTCCTTCCCGCGCGCGAAGTTCGTGGCGGAGTGCTTGTAGTAATAGCGCGGGCGCTGCCAGAGCAGCTTCGTCATCGCGTACAGCGCGCTCAACGCAGGGCGCGTCGGCTCAGTAATGAAGATCTCCTCCTCCAGCCCGTAGGTGGCGCCGCTCCGATGAACTTGCACGCCCAGCTGCGCTCGCGCCGCTGAAATCACACTCACGGCGTATAGGATACCCGCTACACCTGATCCAGAGCCTGCTTCAAATCCAGCACGAGGTCTTCGGGATGCTCCACGCCGACGGAGAGCCGTATCAGCGCGTCGGTGATGCCGAACGCGAGTTGCGTCGCTTTGGGCATATCGGAGTGGGTCATCGTCGCGGGATGCTCCGCCAGCGACTCGGTGCTACCCAGACTCACGGCGAGCTTTATGAGCTTGAGCGCGTTCAGGAATCGGAACGCCTCCGCCTCGCCGCCCACGATTTCGAAGGAAATCATACCGCCCGGCGCGAGGCACTGCTTACGATAGAGCGCGAACTGCGGATGCTCCTCCGTCAAGTGCCCTAAGTAGTACACCTTTTGCACTTTCGGGTGGTCCGCCAGAAAGTCGGCGACGTAGCGCGCGTTTTTCATTTGCGCCGTCATCCGCAGTTTGAGCGTTTCCAGGCTACGCATCAGTAGCCAGCCTGTCCAGGGACCTGCCATCGTGCCGAGAAAGGTGCGCAAAGCTTTCACGGGCGCCAGTTTAGCGCGGCTGCCCAAGCACGCGCCTGCAATCAGGTCGCTGTGCCCGCCGATGTATTTCGTAGCGGAATACAGCACCAGGTCTGCGCCGTGTTTGAGGGGGTGCTGCCAGAGCGGTCCAAGAAAGGTGTTGTCCACCGCCACAACCACCTCGCGCCCTTTGGGGGCATACTTGTCTGCAAGGTGGCGACAGAACTCGATATCGACGAGCGCGTTGGTGGGGTTGGCGGGTGTTTCGATGTAAATCATCGCGAGGCGGTCGCGCCACTCACTGCTGGCGAGAATGGCTTCGACCTGCTCGTTAGGTACGCCAGCAGGGAACGGCACAGCGTGAATCCCGAACTCGCTCAGCACGCAGCGAAACAGGTGGTCCGTGCCGCCGTAGAGAGGTTCGTTGTAGAAAATCATGTCGCCCGGGCGCACATATGCCAGCACGGTGGTGGCGATCGCCGCCATGCCGCTTTCAAACACCGCGCCGTCCTCCGCATCGTCCCACAAGCAAAGGCGGTCCTCGAGAATCTCCAGATCGGGATTGTTGATACGGCTATAAATCAGTCCCGGTTGCTCGCCGGGCTTGGGCGAGCGCAAGCCATACGCCAGTTCGAAGAACGCCTTGCCCTCCTCAGCGGTTTTGAACACGAAGGTGGAAGTTTGAAAAATGGGGCATTTAATCGCGCCTTCCGACCATTCAGGCTTGTAGCCATAGCCCATCATCAGGCTCTCAGGATGCAACGGTACACCGTTGATGTACCCTTCAGGTTTCCGCTCCGTCATCGTCGACCTCACTCAGCCAAGGGATTGTACCTTAATCAGCAGGCGCAGGAACATACCCCACCCGAAACAGGTATAATCGAACGGCGGAAGGTGAATATTTCGACTTCCTATGCCGATAATTTTCTGAACAGGAGGCACAGATGGCACGAAAGTTGCTGTGCGATTTACAGGACAGACCCGTACGGGAGGGAAGCGTATGAGAGGGCTTATATTCGGTCTAAGCCTGATACTGCTGGTGTCCGCATGGACGCAGCGCGTGGAAGGCGCATACCGATTACAACCAGAAGATGTGATTCGCATTCAAGTTGTTGGGGAGCCTGAGTTGTCTGCGCCACAGCTGACGGTCTCGCGCGATGGCAAAATCTCCGTGCCGATTATCGGCGAGGTGCAAGCAGGGGGATTAACCACTTCGGAATTAGAGCAGCTAATCGGACGTCGCTACCGCGAGATGGACATCTTACGCGAGCCGCGCATCTCCGTGACGATTCTTCAGTTCCATCGCCCGCGCGTGTCGGTGTTGGGCTTCGTGCAGCGACCTGGCGCTTACGAGTTCAAGGAGGGCGACCGCGTGCTGGACGCGCTCTCGCAAGGCGGCGGGGTGATTCCCGAACGCGCCCGCCTGGAGGGCGCTTGGATGCAGCGACTCGACGGAACCAAAATCAGTCTTAACCTCCATCGTTTGCTCTACGAAGGCGACCTGACCCAGAATATTCTTTTGCAAGACGGCGACACGATTTATGTCCCTGAAGAGACGCAGAACCGCTACTTCGTAGGCGGACAGGTGAAGCGTCCCGGGCTGTACACTTGGCGTCCCGGCTTGACCGTGCTGGACGCGCTTTCGCAAGCCGCATGGGAAACCGAGCGCGCCCGCCTCAGCCAAACTTTTGTGGTGCGCAAGAAGCCCGACGGCTCCGAAGAGCGTATTCGTGTGGACCTGGTGCGCCTGCTCAATAAGGGCGACATGAGCCAGGACATCCCGCTCCAGCCAGGCGATGTGGTGTACGTCTCGGAGACGAACACGCCCAACTTCGACCAAGTGTATCGTATCCTTTCTGTCTGGTGGCTTTTACGCCAGCTCGATGTTGGTGGTTCGCTCTGGCGACCATGATGAGGGAGGTTTTGTGTTATGAACTTATGGCAAGCAATTAAGCTACTCAAGCGGCGCTGGTGGATTATCGGCTTGATTACCGGTATCGTCACGGGCGCAGTGTTCGCCTACTTCTATTCGCAACCGCGCGAGTGGGAAGGCTTCGCGGTGATCGCCGAATACCGCTCGCTGCAGGCGAACCGCACTGTAATCTATCCCGACCCCTACTCGCTGCAAGTCGACCTGATTACGCGCCTGCAGAACATCGCGAACGTGGTGGGCAGCTACGGCGTGTTGCTCAGCACTTGGCGCGAACTCAAAGACAGTGGGCAGTGGGAACCTGCTGAGCGCATCAAACAGACCGTTCCCCCCAACGAGCAGGACTTTGCCGGCGTGGTGGATCTGGTAGGGCGCACGGAAATCAAGCCGATTCCCAACACTGAGTACTTGAGTATCATCATTAAGACACAGGGCGATATTGAGGTCGCGCCGCAGCAAGCGCAGTATGCGATGGAGGTGCTGCTGCGCAAGTTCCAGGATCAATACAGCCAGCTCAACAGCCAGACCGCCCGCCCCTCGCGTGAGTTCGTCGAGCAGGAGTATCAGCAGGCGCAGCGCGAATACGAGCGCGCCACACGCCAGCTCAGCGAGTACCTGAACCAGAACAAAGATGTCATCCAGTCGCAGAACCAGACGAATATCCTGCTCCAGTCTATCTCGCGGGCGGAGGTGCAACTCTACGATGCGGAGGTGGCGCGTCAGTCGGCGGCAGCGCGCCTGGCGCGGCTGACGCAGCAATTGCGCCAAGAAGAGCGGCGTCCCGGCGGCGGCGAATACCGTCAGCTGAGCAAGGTCACGCGCAACAACCCGATTCTACAACAGGTTCAATCTGAACTGGCGCGTGCGCAGAACGACCTGCAGGCGCAAATCGCTCAGGGGCGCGGCGACAACCACCCCGAAGTGCAACGCCTCAAGGGGCGCATCGAGGAGCTGGAGAAGCAACTCGGCGAACAGCAGGCGATGATCCTCGAGGCGGAGACCACAGGACTGAATAACCTGTACGAAGCTCTCAAGCGCGACTACTTGCAGGCGATGGTGGAGTTACAAATCGCCGAAAAGCGCGTGAACGAGCTGCGTGCGCAACTTGCTGAGCAACGCGCCAGACTGGACGGCTTGCCTGAGAAACAGCGCATCGCGGACGAACTGACCTTGAAGGTGCAACTGGCGGAAGGCAAGGTGCGCCTGCTCAAGCAAAAACTCGACGAGGCGCTCACCCGCGAAAGCGAGCTGCAAACGGCAGGCTTTGTGAAGATTATCGACGGTCCCGGCGCGCGTCCTGTAGATAAACGCATCCCACTGCGCGTCGCACTCGCCTTCGCGTTGAGCCTGATTCTCTCTACGGGACTGGTGCTGCTGCTCGGACAGGTCGATCAAGGCGTCTACACGCCCAGCCAGGCGGAGTCTCTGTTTGGCGTCCCGGTCATCGCCGCGCTGCCGCGTATGACCCGCACGCTGCTGTCGCGCGACCGTGCCGAGCAGACGCCCTTGAGCGCATCCTACCAGCTGCTCTCCACCAGCCTGCTGGAGTCGAACGGCAGGCTCAACGGACCCGCCGTGGCAATCACGGGAGCCGACCCCGATGTGGGGCGTACGACCGTCGCCTACAACCTCGCGCTCACACTTGCCCGTGACGGGGCGCGCGTGGTGCTTATCGACGGCGACATGCGGAATCCACAACTGCACCGCCTCGTGCGCGCCGATGTGAACCATCCGGGGCTAAGCGACATTCTGCTCGGTAAAGCCACTCTGGAGCAAGCGGTGCAGCAGACCTCTATTGAGGGGCTGGTGTTTATCGGCGCGGGCGCGCCCCCTGAGAACCCCATCCGCCTGCTGCGCTCGCCCGAAATGCAACAGCTACTGGAGACGCTCAAAAAGGTGGCGGACTTCATCATCATCGACACACCATCCGCCGCGACCTTCGCCGACAGCACGGTTATTGGCTTGGCGGCAGGGAACGTGCTGGTCGTGCATGCCGCAGGGCAGGGCATGACCGACGCCACGCGCGAGATGCTGGCGCGATTCAAGCAACATAACGCTCACATTGTCGGCGTGGTACTGAACAAGGTGCGCCTCGACGATAGCGTGGTGTATCGCCACTTCCAGAAGGGATACCAGCGTGCGCTGAGCGGGCGCAACGGCGTGGCGGAACGCGCCGCGCTGCCCGCCGCCAGCAGCCGTGTGGACGACTCCGAGCCGGAGCAAACCACGCCGCGCGATTGATGGATGACACGGGGGGGCGCGTTCTGCGCCCCCTCTGAAAGGAGCTGACCATGATAAGCCGACCGACGACGACTATCGAGCGGGCGGCGGGCAAAGCGGCGTCTTGCCCGCACGCGCCTGAATGCTCGCCCTTCGCAGAGTATATCCCCGAAGTCAAAATCCCCCACGCCTTCTGGAAACGGCTCATCGACATCGTCGGCGCGTCGCTTGCCCTGATTCTCCTCTCGCCCGTGATGCTCCTGATTGCGCTGCTCATCCGATTGGAATCGCCCGGACCCATCCTGTTTCGACAGATTCGGCTCGGACGCTACGGCAGACCGTTCATTATGTATAAGTTCCGCTCGATGCGCTGCAACGCACAGGAGCTACAGCCGCTGCTGATGCACATGAACGAAAAACAGGGCGGTGCGTTCAAAATCAAGGACGACCCCCGCATGACCCGCGTGGGCAGGTTCATCCGCAAATACAGCCTCGACGAGCTGCCGCAACTCTTCAATGTGCTGAAGGGCGACCTGAGCCTCGTGGGACCCCGCGCCATGGCGCCTTACGATGTGAACCGCTTTGATAAAGTAGAATATTACATCCGTTTCGCCGTCCCGCAGGGCTGCACGGGACTGTGGCAGGTCAGCGGGCGCAGCAATCTGACTTTCGACGAGTGGATGCGACTCGATATCTATTATGTGGAAAATATCTCCTTGGGGCTGGATCTCAAAATCCTGCTCCGCACGATTCCCGCAATCCTAAAAGGCGATGGCGCGTACTGAGCGACGGTTTCTGGTGACGGGGGGCGCGGGCTTCATCGGCTCGCACTTGACGCGATTCTTGCTCCAGCACGGGCGCGTGCGCGTACTGGATGACCTCTCAACAGGCAACCTCGATAACTTAGGAGAGGTTCTCGAAGCTATCGAGTTTATTCGAGGCAGCGTTGCCGACCCCGATACTGTATGGGAGGCGGTGGACGGTTGCGCGATGGTGTTCCACCTCGCAGCGCAGGTCTCCGTGCCCCTGTCGATGGAGCAGCCGACAGAGACTTTCGAGGTGAATGTATACGGGACGCAACTGCTGCTGGAGGCGGCGCGTCGGGCAGGCTGCGAACGGTTCGTGTTCGCGTCCTCCGCAGCGGTGTACGGTGATTCGCCCCGCCTGCCCAAGCGCGAGGGCATGCAGCCCGCTCCCATCTCGCCCTACGGCTGGAGCAAGCACTACGGCGAGCTGCTCTGTCGCGACTACTGTCGCGTATTCGGCGTTCCCACTGTATGCTTTCGCTTTTTCAATGTGTATGGACCGCGCCAGAACCCGCGCTCGCAATACGCCGCTGTCGTGCCGCGCTGGATTACCGCTGCGCTGACCGACCGCAAGCCGATTATCTTCGGCGATGGCAAGCAGGTACGCGATTTTATCTATATCGAAGACCTGATTCAGGGCATATGGCTTGGCGCGACGCACCCGGATGCCGTCGGGCGCGTGTTCAACCTTGCCAGCGGCGCACGCTACACCCTGTTGGAACTGTTGCTGGCGATCGAGCAAGCAGTGGGTTATCCCCTGCAGCCAGAGTACCAGCCTCCACGCGCAGGCGACATCCGCCGCTCCTACGCCGACATTACCCTGATACAGCGCACGCTGGGCTACCAGCCCCGCTACACGCTGCAGGAGGGGATACGGCGTACTGTAGAAGCGTATCAGAAGGAGGCGGTGCTGCTATGAGCCAGACGCGCGTCGCCGTGAACCCCATAAGCGTCGCCGTCGCCCTCGTGCAGGCGATGCGCCCCCACCAGTGGATTAAGAACCTGCTGGTGTTCGCCGCGCTGCTCTTTACAGCGCAGTTCACGAATCTCGCGCTGCTTTGGCAGACGGTTCTGGGCTTCTTCGCGCTCTGTTTCACGGCGAGCAGCATCTACCTGGTGAACGACATATTAGACCGCGAGCGCGACCGCCGTCATCCGAAGAAGCAGCATCGCCCCATCGCGTCGGGGCGGTTGCCTGTGCCCGTCGCGGGGCTGGGTGCGGCGGCGTCGCTGGCGCTGGGGTTAGGACTCGCGTTCTGGCTGCGGGTTCCGTTCGGCGTGATTGTGCTGGTATACGCCCTGCAAAGCACGCTGTATACTTTTTATCTCAAGCATATCCCGCTACTCGATGTGGGCGTGATTGCGTTGGGGTTCCTCCTGCGCGCAGCGTCGGGCGCAGTGCTGATTGATGCCTATATTTCGCCCTGGTTGATTATCTGTACCTTCTTCCTCGCGCTATTTCTGGGTTTTGCAAAGCGACGGCACGAACTCATCGCGCTGGGCGAAGACGCCGCCAGCCATCGCAGCGCACTCGGCGACTACTCCGCCACGATGCTGGAACACCTGCTGACCATCTGCTTGGGGCTTGCGCTTCAGTCCTACGCGATTTACGTCATCCTGTCCGAAACCGCGAAAGCGCACCCGAATCTCTGGTATACTCTGCCTGTGGTCACCTACGGATTGTTGCGCTACTTCTATGTGGTGCATCGCTACGACGCGGGCGGCAGCCCAGAGAAGCTTATCTTATCGGATAAACATATTGCGCTGTCGGTGCTGGTGTGGGGGCTAATTGTCTTATGGGTGATGCAAGGATGAGCATGCTACAAAAAACGCGCTCGAAGGTTCAAACGTTGCCGCTTGGGGTGCGACAGTTCCTCAAATTCGCTACCGTGGGCGCAATGAACACAGCGATTGACTGGAGCTTGGCGTATTTTCTGACCTTCCACACGCCGATTCCACGCATGTTAGGCGCGGGGTTCGTGAATCTGACGGGCGTCCCGTTCCGTCCCGAAGCCGCCGCTGTGTGGTTCACCAAAGTCATCTCGTCGGGCACGGCAACAATTAACAGCTTCATCTGGAACCGTCGCTGGACTTTTCGGATACGCGACAAGCGGGCGCGCACCCGCCAGTTCGCCAAGTTTGTCACAGTGAATGTGATTGGGATGCTGCTGAACTCTACGATTACGACGCTGCTGATTCGCCCATTTTTGCCTGAGCCGCCGCGCCTCGCGTTTATGGCATGTCAGGCGACGGCGACGGCTGTCGTGCTGTTCTGGAACTTTTTTGCGAACAAGTACTGGACCTTCCGGGGCGCCAGTGGGGTATCTATAGAGTCTTAGACAGGAGGTGATATTGATGGATCAGTTCTTACTGGAGTTGAAAAAGCTACCGCGTCCCCAGCCGATACTGGCGGGGGTGGTGATTGCGTTTCTCGCGCTGGTGCTGTATGCGTACCGAGAACCAATTCAGATCTACTGGCTTACGCGCTGGGGCGATCCGAGCGGCTACTACTCCTATGCCTATCTTGTGCCGCCGCTGGCGCTGGTGATGATCTGGATGCGGCGCGAGCGGCTGCTGCAGCTCAAAGCGCAGCCCTCGTGGTGGGGACTCCCGCTGTTTTTGCTGGCGGCAGGGATTCACCTGCTGGGCTTATGGGGCTACTCGAGCTGGGTCTCCAGTATGGCGTTCCCCCTTCTTCTTATCGGCGCGAGCCTGCTGCTTTGGGGCTTCGCGATTACGCGCGTGTTGCTCTATCCTTTGCTCTTCCTGTACTTGATGATGCCCATGCCCTCGGTGGTGTTCGATGAAATCACGAACCCCATTCAGGTCTGGTCAACCGATGTGGCGGAGGCGATGCTTCGACCGTTTTATAATGTGTTGCGTGAGGATCAGGCGACGATTATCATGCCCTCGGGCTACCCGCTGCTCGTAGGCGTGGAGTGCAGCGGCTTCAAGGTCACAATTGCGCTACTCACCTTCATCCTGTTTTTCTATACCCTCGTAGACATGCCCCTGTGGAAGAAGCTGATTCTGCCCGCCGCGTTGCTGCCCATCGCAATTATTTCCAACGGGCTGCGCATCGCCCTGATTGGCGTGGCGGGTCAAGAGTACGGTTCTTACGCCGCAAAAATCGCGCACGAGGGCTATGAGACGACCTTACCCCTGTTCGGCACGGTGAATATTCCCACGACGGGCGCGCTGGAGATTCTGATCCCGTTCGTGTCGCTGTTTCTAATCGCGAGGTGGTTAGGATGGAAGAGATGAAACTGAAACCCGAAGACCGTGGCACGGGTGTCCCCACCCGTGCGGACGAGGATCGTGGCACGGGCGTCCCCGCCCGTGCAGAAGATGGTCTGCCCACCGACAGTGGCATGGGCGTCCCCGCCCGTGCGGGTAATGGCTTGGACGGGGATACCCAAGCCACGGAGGGTGGCTTGCGCTTGGGCGAGGACGCCCAAGCCACAGAGCAATTCCTGTCTCTTATACACATCT
>JAOAES010000180.1 GCA_026416655.1 Fimbriimonadales bacterium | reverse complement strand
GCGAATTCAGCCTGAGTGCGTTGACTTGCGCTGTGAGCAGGGCATCGAAAGCCTGCCTGTAGATTTTGTTCTGGTGCTGATAGGGCTGGAGCCGAACCGCAGTCTGCTGGAGCCGCTCGGCGTCGCGTTCGGCGTGGACGGCAAGCCGGAACATGACCCCGAAACCTACGAAACGGCGGTGGCGGGGCTTTTTATCGGCGGCGCGCTCTCACGGGATGGATTTATCTATGTGGCGCGTGAGCGCGTGGGGCAAGCGATAAAGGCTATTCAGGCACACTTGCATACCCGTTAATCGTTCGGTACAATAGAGGGGGAGAGGTTGGGACGATGCGACGGAGCGACTGCCGCTGGGCGCGGAAGCAGAAGTGGCGGTATCTGGATAAGACGCTGCCCGCGCCGCTAAATCGGCGAGTGGAGACGCATTTAGCGGTGTGCATCCCCTGCCGCGCGGAGTTTACCCTCGCGCAGGACGCTCTGAACGCGCTGGCGGCGGGCAAGTCGCTTACCCCAGAGCAGCAGCGCGTTTTACAACGCCCGCAGGCGCGCCTCTCACTAAGCAAGGTCGCCGCCGTCGCGATTCTCGCGCTGCTGTTGGGCGCAAGCGTCTATTTGTGGCGTATGCAGGGCGATTGGTTGAAAACGCTGTTAAGCCAGCGCGGGACAAGCGCGGCGACTCCGACGGCGCCGCCTCCTGCTCCCTCCGAACAGGGCGACACTCCCGCCGCCACGCCTGTTCAAGAGGCGACGATAGCCCCCCCTGTTCCCCCTGAGCCGAAACCCGTGGAAGCGGCTCCTGCGCCTGCCGAGATGAAAACGCAGCCGAAGCCGCCGCAGCTGAAGACTTCGCAACGCCGTCCGCCCGCCCCACAACGCCGCCCTACTGCGCCGAGACCAGATTCACAATCCACGACGCCTGTAGAGGGAACCGTTGAAGTGTACGACGCAGCGGGCAACCTCATCAAGCGTGAACAGGTGAAGGAGAAGCGATGAGCTTGCCGATTCAGGACGCTCTGATTAACTTAGAGGCGCGCGGGAAAGATGCCCGCGAGGTGTTCGTCGAGTTGTTCGCGCAGGCGAAGGTAAACTTTGTGCTGCAGGCGGAGATACAGCGCCCGGTATACCTGACCCTGCGTGAGATGCCGTTTCTAAAGGCGTTGCAGCTGCTATGCGAGGCGACGAATACGCGCTACAGCGTACGCGACGGCGTCTATTATATTACCCCTGTCGCTGGCGCACCGTCCAGCCCCCCGATAACGGTGCAGGAGACGCGCGCGCCTACCTTGCGATTGGTGGGAACAGGTATGCCCCTGCGCAGCGTCGCAGCAGAAATCGCGAAGCAAGCAGGCGTGAAGGTGGAGGTTGCACCCGACGCGCCCAACCTGCGGTTCAACCTAAACCTGCCGAATGTGACGGTAGAGAACGCGCTTGACGCACTCTGCGAGGGGACGGGACTGCGCTGGGAGAGGATAGAAGGGGGATATCGGATTGCTGTCGTGGCTCCTCCGCAGACGCGCCATGCGCCGTCTTCTGGGGGGCAGACGCCCGCCGCGCCGCGCAGCGCGCCGGTTAGCCCGCGCACCGCGCCCAGCCGCGCCGTGTCGCCTGACCAGCCGTTGCGCTGCCCCAAGTGCCGCTATGAACTGAAAACTGACTGGCGCTACTGCCCTATCTGCGGCGCGTTCGTGAAACACCTCACTGACAGAGCGAAGCAAACCTCGGAGCGGAAACCGAAATGAACTGCTATCTACATCCCCATACACCCGCTGCTGCGAGTTGCGTGGACTGTAGCCAGCCCGTGTGCGAGGTCTGCCTCGTGCAAGTGAACGGCAAGCCGTATTGTGAACACTGCGCCGTGAATCGCCACCAGCAAAGCCCGTTCTGGGCGGGCGTGTTCAGCTTCTTTGTGCCCGGTCTGGGGCAGTTCTACAACGGCGACTGGGCGAAGGGCATTGCGGTTCTGCTGACGGGCTGGCTCATCCTGCCTTGGCTGTACGGCGTGATTGACGCGGTGGTGGTCGCTCAAGCGATTGCGCAGGGCGAACGCGAGGCGGCGACTGTGCCGCCGGGCTACCTCGTCCTCGCACTGAAAATCGGCTTGCTGGGATTCAGCTGCATGTATCTCGCGCTGATGTGGGCAGTAGTCAGTTTCGTACTGATGGCGACGGGCTTTTCGGCAGCGCGCCCATAAGGGATACGACGGCGTCTCCGCCGTCGTATCCCCGTAGACTCAGGTCAACTTGATTTTCCGCATCAGCTTTGAGAGCAGACCGGGCGCAAACCGCTTCAGGTACAGCGCAATCTTCTCGTAGCGGGCGATGTAGACCTCCTCTTTGCGTTTGTAGAGGGCGTTCACGATATGGCGAGCGCATACATCAGCGGGCATCCCTCGCGCGATGCGATTGTCCAGAACGCCATGCTCTTGCCCATCGCCGCGCAGCGCGTGCATCGAGACCTCCGTGCGCACAAAACCAGGACAAATTAGCGTGATGCGGATGCCCTGGTCATACACTTCGGAGCGCAGCGAATCAAAATAACCGTGCAGCGCGTGCTTGGAGGCGCAGTAGGCGGACTGGCGCGGCGTGCTGAACTTGCCGAGCAGGCTACTTACCACCGCAATCTGTCCGCCCCCACGCTCAATCATGTAGGGCAACACAGTTTTGGTTAGAGAGATGACGCTGAAGTAGTTCACCTCCATGATACGCCGGTCAACGCTGAAGTCGGTCTCCAGCACGAGGGAGCGCTGGGAGATGCCCGCGTTGTTGATGAGAATGTCCACCTGCCCGAAGTGTTCGATGGACGCCGCGACGGCGGTGGGATGGAAGTCGTAGTCGGTTACATCGAAGGGCAGGAGCAGGATTTTCCCGTCGCCTGTGCAGGCGTTGCGCACGGCTTCGAGGCGGTCGCGGCGGCGTGCCGTGAGGATTAGGTGCGCCCCCTCGCGATGGAAAGCATAGGCGAGCGCCTCGCCGATGCCCGACGAAGCGCCCGTTATCCAGACGACTTTATTGCGGAAACGCATCGCCTACACCGCCTGACGCGCCATCGCCGTTTCAGGCAACTGTTCGCCGAGCCGCGCCGCGATGTCTTCGGGGTTCTGCGCCACGCGATACATCTCCTCGCGGCTAATCAACTTATGCTGGTACAGGAACAGCAGGTGGTTATCCAGCGAAATCATGCCCAGCTGCTGCCCGGTCTGAATCGCCGACTCGATGCTGTGGATTTTGCGTTCACGGATCATGTGCCCGATAGCGGGTGTAACGTACATAATCTCGAACGCAGCGACGCGCCCCGGTCGGTCGGCGCGGGGCAGTAGCAACTGCGAGATAATCGCCACGAGGTTCGTGCTGAGCTGTACGCGTATCTGCTCCTGCTGTTCGTGGGGGAACACGTCGACGATGCGCTCCACTGTGCGCGCCGCCCCTGTGGTGTGAACCGTTGCGAACACCAGGTGTCCCGTCTCGGCGGCGGTAATCGCGGCTTGAATCGTCTTGAGGTCGCGCATCTCGCCCACCAGAATCACATCGGGGTCCATGCGCATCGCGCGCACAACGCCTTCCTCAAAACTGGGCACATCGACGCCTACTTCGCGCTGACTGATGACCGACTTCTTCGCGCTGTGGAAATACTCGATCGGGTCTTCCACCGTGACGATATGCGTCTCGCGGTTCTCGTTGATGTAGTCGATCATCGTCGCGAGGGTGGTCGTCTTGCCCGATCCGGTGGGACCTGTGACCAGCACCAATCCACGAGGCAGGTGGAGCAAGCGTTTCACCGAGTCGGGCAGTCCAATCTCCTCGAAGCTGCGCAGACGATAGGGAATCAAGCGGAAGTTAATCGCGATAGAGCCTTTCTCGTAGTAGGCGGCGACGCGAAACCGAGCTTTGGAGTGGGTATAGCCGAAGTCGGCGGTGCGCACACGCTCCAGCTCGTGTATCGCGCGCGGCGGCGCAACCTCGCGGAACAGTCGCTCGGTGTCCGCCGGACTGAGTTCGCCGTACTCTTCTAAGCGTACCAGTCGCCCATGCAAACGCAGCGTCGCAGGTTCGTTGGGCACAATATGAATGTCCGACGCCTCGCGCTCATAACAGATGTCCAGCAGTTGATCGGCAGACGCGAATTTCAGCATAAGAACGCCTCCTGAGGAAAGTATGATTCGCTGTATCCTGTTGAGAATCCTGCTGCTCAGCGATACAAAGACTGCGCTTTCGGTGTGCCCCCCCCTTGACAACCTGCTCCCTCTTTCGGGTATCCTATTTTTAGCACTCTCGCCCTGAGAGTGCTAAATTCAGGTTCAAAATGAGACCGTAAGGAGGTGAATTGCGGATGACATTCCGACCGCTGAACGACAAGGTTGTGATTGAGCTGCTGGAGGAGGACGAGAAGACCGAGGCGGGCATCATCTTGCCCGACACGGCGAAGAAACGCCCGCAGGAGGGCAAGGTAATCGCCGTGGGACCCGGTCGTTTGCTCAATAACGGAGAACGCGCGCCGATGACCGTCCAGGTGGGGCAGCGCGTCGTTTTTTCGAAGTATGCCGGCAACGAGTTCGAATACGAGGGCAAGAAGTACCTCATCCTCGATGAAGACCAAATCTACGCGATTCGTGAACACTAAAATAGGAGGTGATCACCATGCCTGCGAAGATGCTGAAGTTCGAAGAGGAGGCTCGACGCGCTCTTGAGCGCGGTGTGAACAAGGTCGCCAACGCGGTGAAGGTGACCCTTGGTCCGAAAGGGCGCAACGTAGTGCTGGATCGCAAATGGGGCGCGCCGATTATCACCAAAGACGGCGTGACCGTCGCGAAGGAGATTGAGCTGTCCGACCCGTGGGAGAACATGGGCGCGCAGCTATGCCGTGAGGTCGCGTCCAAGACCAACGATGTGGCGGGCGACGGCACGACCACGGCGACTGTGCTGGCGCAAGCGCTGGTGAACGAGGGCATGCGCTATGTGGCGGCGGGCGGCAACCCGATTGCCCTCAAGCGCGGCATCGAGAAAGCCGTCGCGAAAGCCGTTGAGACCATCAAGGAACACGCTATCCCCGTCACCGAGCGCGAGCAGATTGAGTATGTCGCCACCATCGCGGGCAACGACCCCGAAATCGGCAAGATGATTGCCGAGGCGATGGACAAGGTCGGCAAGGACGGCGTGATTACCATCGAGGAGTCCAAAGGCACGCAGACCACGCTCGAAATCGTGGAGGGCATGCAGTTCGATCGTGGCTACATCTCGCCCTACTTCATCACCGATCCCGAGCGCATGGAGGCGGTGCTGGAGGACGCGCTGATCCTGATTCACGAGAAGAAGATTAGCTCGGCGCAGGATCTGCTGCCCGTGCTGGAGCGCGTGGCGCAGGCGCGCCGCCCGCTGCTGATTATCGCCGAGGATGTGGACGGCGACGCGCTGGCGACGCTGGTGGTGAACAAGTTGCGCGGCGTGCTGCAGGTCGCTGCCGTGAAAGCGCCCGGCTTCGGCGAGCGGCGCAAGGCGATGCTTGAAGACATCGCCATCCTGACCAACGGGCGGTTCATCTCCGAGGATCTCGGCATCAAGCTGGAGAATGTGACGCTCGA
>JAOAES010000335.1 GCA_026416655.1 Fimbriimonadales bacterium | reverse complement strand
CCGCGCCCGATGCAACCGTCATTACGCAAGACCTGACGCCCGTGAACATCCACAACTATAAAGGACACACGCTGCTGATAAGCGTCGTGCCTTCCATCGATACCGGCGTCTGCAGCGCGCAGACCAAACGCTTCAACGAAGAAGCGAGCAAACTGCCCGACACGGTGAAGGTGATTACCGTAAGCATGGACTTGCCCTTCGCGCAGAAGCGGTTCTGCGGCGCAGAGAACATCGACAAAATCGAAGTGCTGTCCGACCACCGCGAGGGCGCATTCGGGCAGGCGTATGGGACGCTGGTGAAAGAGTTGCGTATCCTCAGCCGCGCGGTGTTTGTGGTAGACCCGCAAGGGATTATCCGCTATGCCGAATATGTGCCTGAAATCACGAGCCATCCGAACTACGACGCGGCGTTGCAAGCCGTGCGTCAAGTGATTGGCTAAAGGAAGTGGCTATGCGCTGGCTACCTTTACCCCGAAACGCTGACGTTTCGTCGGAGCGGCTGCCCTTTGCGGGCTGCCATGCCATCAAGATGCCGCCCAGCCCCGAATGGCTACGGGCAATCCGTCCGCTACGCGAGTTGGGAACCTCTTTCGGTGGCTGGACGGCGTTCGTGGAACACGACCCCACCCTCGCCGAGGAAGCCTATCGTTTGCGCGTGGAGAACGGGCGAATCTACATCCATGCTGGTTCGCCCCGCGCCGCCTTCTACGCATGCCATACCCTGTTGCAGGCGTGGGACACGAAGGCAATCCCCGTTATGCAGGTGGATGATTCGCCCAGCCTCGCGTGGCGCGGCGTCGTGGAGGGCTTCTACGGCAAGCCCTGGACTCACAACGCCCGCCTGAAGATGCTCGACTTCATGGGCGCGCACAAGATGAACATCTACCTGTACGCGCCCAAAGACGACCCGTACCATCGCGAGCGGTGGCGCGAGCCATACCCCGCCGCCGACGCTGCCCGCCTGAACGAACTGGTGCAGCGCGCCCACGAAAACTTCATCGAATTCGTGTTCTGTATCAGCCCGGGGCTATCGATGGTCTACTCCGACCCCACCGAGTTCGAACGGCTCACCGCGAAAATCGAAGCCGTGCGACAGATGGGCGTGCGCAGCTTCGGATTGCTGGTGGACGACATCCCCGAAGAGCTGCAACACGACGCCGACAAGCAGGTCTACGGCTCGCTGGCGCATGCGCACGCCGACCTCGCCAACCGCCTGAACCACTGGCTAAAAGAGCGCGACGCCCAGAACTGGCTGATTGTGTGCCCCACCTTCTATCACAATCGCGGCGAGCCGCCCTATGTGCGCGAACTCGGCGAACGCACCGAGCGCGGAATCTCCATCATGTGGACAGGTCCCAAAGTCGTCTCGCGCGAAATCACCCACGAGGACGCCGAGCTGTTCAAACTCGCCATTCAGCGCAAGCCGTTCGTGTGGGACAACTACCCCGTGAACGACTACGAGACCAGCCGCCTGCTGATGGGCGCGATTACCGGGCGCGACGCGGAGACTCTCACGCACCTCGAAGCCCTCGTGTCCAACCCGATGAATCAGGCGGAGGCGTCGAAGGTGTCGCTGGGCACTTACGCCGATTTCCTGTGGAACGCCGAAGCGTATGACCCGCAGCGCAGCTGGAAGAACTCGATTGCGCACCTGGTGGGCGAAGAGGCGATGCCCGTGATGTGGGAGTTCTGCAAGCAGAACCTGTGGACGCGCCACTGGGCGGAGTCGCCCCCCGAAGTGGAGCGCGCGATTGAAGACTGGCAGACCACGGGCGACCCTGAACCCCTGCGCGACGCGCTCACGCAGCTTGCCACGCTGCCCCGACGCCTCAAACAAGCCGTCCACAACCCCGAACTGATCGAGGAAATCACCCCATGGCTCTTGCGTCTGGAACAAGTTAGTCAGTTGGGGCTGGAGTTGCTGGATCAGATAGAGGAAGAGGATGTGCGCCCCCGCCGCATCCTCGCTCAGCTGGAGGCGATTCGGGAGACGAACGAAGCCATCGTGTGCGACGGCTGGATCGAACGCTGGATTCGCGAAACGATAGAAGAGTTGACCGAGTCATGAACACCTTCGGGCATCTGTTCCGGATTACCACCTTCGGCGAGTCGCACGGGGGCGCAGTGGGCGTGGTGGTCGACGGATGCCCCCCGCGTATCCCCATAACGCCCGAAGAGATTCAGTTCGAGCTGGATCGCCGTCGTCCGGGGCAGAGCAAACTCACCACGCAGCGCAAAGAGAGCGACACGGTGCAGATTCTGTCGGGCGTGTTCGAGGGGCAGACGCTGGGCACGCCGATTCTGATGCTCGTGTGGAACGAGGACGCCCGCCCGGAAGCCTACGAGAGTTTCAAGCACCTCTATCGCCCCTCGCACGCCGACTACACCTATCAGGCGAAGTACGGCATCCGCAACTGGCAGGGAGGCGGACGCAGCAGCGCGCGAGAGACTGTCGGGCGCGTCGCCGCGGGCGCGCTCGCCAAAAAAGTCCTGCGCACCCTGTGGAAGGTGGAAATCCTCGCCTGGGTAGAGCAGATTCACACCCTCGAAGCGCAGGTTGACCCCGACACCGTGACGCTGGAGCAGGTGGAGAGCAACCCCGTGCGCTGTCCTGACCCCGACGCTGCCGCGAAGATGATACGGCGCATCGAGCAGGTGCGCAAGCAGGGCGACTCGGTGGGGGGCGTCATCCGTTGTATCGCGCGCAATGTGCCGGTCGGTTGGGGCAGCCCGGTGTTCGATAAGCTGGAAGCGGACTTAGCCAAAGCGGTGATGAGCCTGCCCGCCAGCAAAGGCTTCGAGATAGGCTCCGGCTTTCGCGGGACGCGCATGCGCGGCAGCGAGCATAACGACGAGTTCTACACCGACGAGTTCGGGCGCGTCCGCACGCGCACCAACTACTCCGGCGGCGTGCAGGGCGGCATCAGCAACGGCGAACTGATCGACCTTCGCGTGGCGTTCAAGCCCACCGCCACCATCTTCAAGCCGCAGCAGACCGTGAGCGAGGCGGGCGAGGCGGCGATTCTGCAGGCGCGCGGTCGCCACGACCCCTGCGTGCTGCCCCGCGCCGTGCCGATGGTCGAAGCGATGGTCGCGCTGGTATTGGCTGACCACGCCCTGAGACACAGGGGACAGTGCGGAGAGTGAACACGCAGACACAATAGACGCAGGCGCATGCTATAATTTGCCATCACATCATAGGGAGGTAATCCACGATGCCGTGGTATGTACGCATGGGACAACTGCCTCCGAAGCGGCATATCCAGTTCCGCCGTCCTGACGGCGGGCTGTACGCGGAGGAGGTGCTGGGCACAGAAGGCTTTTCGGGCATTCAGTCGATCTTGTATCACTACTATCCGCCGACGCGCGTGAAGGAGTTTCACACCTGCTATGAGCGGCGCATCGAGCCCATCGAGGAGCCTGTGCTGCAACATCGTCACTTCCGCACGGGCGAAATGCCCCCCTCGGGCGATGCGATTACCGGGCGCGTAGAGCTGATGTTCAACGAGAATGTCATCTTCTCCGTGGCGCGCCCGATTGAGCAGATGGACTACTTTTACAAAAACGCCGACGGCGACGACCTGATTTTCGTGCATGAAGGCACAGGCAAGCTGGAGTCGCAGTTCGGGCATCTGCGTTTCCGCGAGGGCGATTACCTGATTATCCCCCACGGAACCATCTGGCGGCTCGTGTTCGACGCTCTGCCCGCCAAGCTGGTCTGGATTGAGGCAATCGGGGGACAGATTGAGACGCCGAAACGCTACCGCAACGAATACGGACAGTTGATGGAGCATTCGCCTTACTGCGAGCGCGACATCCGCACGCCTGAAGAGTTGGAAACGCGCACCGACACGGGCGACTTTGAAGTGCGTATCCATCGGCGCGGGCGCGTGTACGCCTATCATTACGAGCATCACCCGTTCGATGTGGTCGGCTGGGACGGCTATGTGTACCCGTGGGCGTTCAACATCCACGACTTTGAACCCATCACAGGGCGCATCCACATGCCTCCGCCCATCCACCAGACCTTCGAAGGACCGGGCTTCGTCGTCTGCTCCTTCTGCCCGCGTATGCTGGACTACCATCCGCAGGCAATCCCCGTGCCCTACAACCACAGCAACCTCGACAGCGACGAGGTGCTGTACTATGTGAACAAGAAGTTCGGTAGTCGGCGCGGGATTGAGGTGGGGTCGATTACGCTCCATCCGTCCGGCATTCCACACGGACCGCAGCCGGGCGCGGTGGAAGCGAGCCTCGGGGCGACCCACACAGAAGAGATGGCGGTGATGATGGACACCTTCCGTCCCTTGCAGGTGGCGAAAGCCGCGCTGGAGCTGGAAGACCCGAACTACCCCTACTCGTGGTTGGGCGCGCCCATCCAGCGTGACGATTCGGGCAAGACGGACACCTGGTAAGTCGTCTCATGGGGTACACTCTCCCTGATGGGCGAGCAGGGACGCAGGGCGGTGTACCCCGGCAGCTTCGACCCGCCGACGCTGGGGCATCTGGACATCATCCAACGCGCGGCGCAGCTGTTCGACGAACTCATCGTCGCGATTGCGGTCAACTCCCAAAAACAGCCGCTGTTCAGCCTCGAAGAGCGCGTGCAGATGCTGCAGGAGTGCTGCGGGCATCTACCTAATGTGCGCGTTGCCTCGCTGGAGGGATTGCTGGCACGGTTTGCGCAGCAGGTAGGCGCGTGCGCAATTGTGCGTGGGCTGCGCGCCGTGTCCGACTTCGAATACGAATTCCAGATGGCGACGATGAACCGCCAGCTCGCCCCCGATGTCGACACCTGCTTCCTGATGACCCATCAACAGTATGCGTTCCTGTCGTCTTCCATCGTGAAGGAGGTGGCGCGTCTGGGCGGCGCGGTCGATCATCTCGTGCCCCCCAACGTTGCCCACAAACTGCGGGCAAAATTCGCCCCAGAAACGGCAGGAACCCCCCACCCATAGTCGAACACACTACCTAATCGCGGAGGCTCAGGGCTATGATACACACGGACGGGATGATGATACGGAAGTGGCTGCGAGAGCTGGATCAGGCGTTCGAAAACGCGCGAAGTTTCGGACCTTTTGTACTCGGTTTGGACAAAGGCGAGTGTCATAATCGAGTTCAACAGATCCTGGCGAACCTGCCGAGCGACTTTGATAAAGCCGAGCGGGTGCTGCGCGAGACCGACCGTCTGATTGGCGGCGCGCAGACCGAGGCGCAAATGACCCTTGCCCAAGCCCAAGAGGAGGCGCGGCGTATCATCGAGCAGGCGCGACGCGAAGCGGAGCAAATCCTGGAACGCGCCCAACAAGAGCAACAACGCATGTTGAGCCAGACCGAAGTCTACCAGCTGGCGCAAACGCAGGCGCAGGAGATTCTCGAGTCCGCCCGCGAGAGGGCGCACCAGATTCGGCAAGGCGCGGACGAATACGCCTACGAGGTGCTGACCCAGCTGGAAGGCGCGCTGGCGAAAGTGATGAACACCGTGCAGAACGGCAAGGTGCTGCTGGAGGACTATCTCAAGCAGCGCGTGGGCACGCGCCGCTAAAGCGGCGGCTTGACAGGCAAAAAGGTCAACCCCAAGCGCAACAGGCTCTTGAAACGCAACGGGTAGAGTTGGAGCGACCGCAGGTACGCCTTACGCGCGTTCTTGCGGTCGCCCAGTAAAGCATACTCTGTTCCCAGACAGGCGTAGGAGTGCGCCAGCGCGAGGCGCATCGCCTTCGGATTATTCGCACGCTGCCACAGGCGCGACTCGCATGCGTGGATTGTCTCCGTGCGTACCTTCACATCGTCCTCGTACACGCGCCGGTGCTGAAACGAGGCGTTGCTCCCATGCACACGATACATCGTGAGCGGCTCGTCGATATAGCCGATGTCGTACTCCAGCGCGACGCGGAACCACATCTCCCAGTCGCCCGAGCCGTACAAATCCTCGCGGAAGCCCCCCAGCCGCTCAAAACACTCGCGCCGTATCAGCACCGACGAGGCGATAATCTTATTGTGGCGGACTAACGCCTCGATGATGTTCCCCGTCGGCGTGCGGGGCCACTCAAATCCCAGTGGATTGCCCGGCTGAATGTTCCCCTCGCCGTCGATGAAGTGCCCACCCGTATGCACCAGCCCCACTTTCGGATGCGTGTCGAGCAACGCGACCTGCTTTTCCAGCTTCGTGGGCATCCACAGGTCGTCCGAGTTCAGAATCGCCAGATACTCGCCGCGCGATTCGGCGACGCAGCGGTTCAAGGTGGGGTAGGTGCCGCGATTCCGCTGCACGAAGAGCCGAATGCGCTCGCCGTAGGATTGTAAAATCTCCACCGAGTTGTCCGTGCTGCCGTCGTCCACCGCCACGATTTCGTAATCGGTAAAGGTCTGCTCGAATACGCTCTCCAGCGCAGCAGGCAGGAACCGTGCATGATTGTAGCTGGGTATCAGCACGCTGACTCTGGGCATGACGGGGAAATGATACCTGAGTGGATTGGTTGTTTGCGCTTTTCAGCAACTCAAGTGTGTAGGGCAGTTTCGCTGGCGGTGAGGAGAGGATGCCTTGCTTTTTCCAGAGTGCGAGAGGTATCCTTTGAGGCGGGATGGAGAGCGCGTTGCAGGAGCGGGAGACGCCATTGCAGGAGGCACGAATACTGGGCGTGCGGGTGCACCGCGTGTCGATGATGGAAGCGCTGCAAAGGATTGAGCAGTTGATTCAGCGTCGGGAACCGAGCCTTGTCATCACCGCCGACGCGAACGCTGTGCTGATTGCGCTGGAAGACGCCGAGTTTCACAGGCTGATGGAGACCGCGCCGCTGGTCACGGCGGACGGCGCGGGGCTGCTCTGGGCAGGGCGTCAGCTGAAGCAGCCCTTTCCTGAGCGCGTGTCCGGGGTAGACCTGGTCGAGCAGCTTACGCGCCTGAGCCATGAGAAGGGGTATCGACTCTATTTTCTGGGAGCAGCGCCCGGTGTGGCGGAGCGAGCGGCGCAGAACCTGCTTATAAAGTATCCCAACGCGCAGATTGTGGGCGTGCAGCACGGCTATTTTTCCGCCACCGACGAGCCAGCCATCGTGGCGCAAATCGCTGCAGTGCGCCCCGATGTGCTGCTGGTGGGCATGGGCATGCCGCGCCAAGAGAAGTGGGCATGGGCGCATCGGAACGCGCTGGACACGCCTGTGATGATTGGCGTCGGCGGCAGTTTCGATGTCTACGCCGGCGTGGTCAAGCGCGCTCCCCGCTGGATGCAACGCACTGGGTGTGAGTGGCTCTGGCGACTGGTTCAGGACCCCCGCAAGATTAAGAAAGTGCGCAACCTGCCCCGATTCGCCTGGCAGGTCTGGCGCGCCCGAAAGCAGGAATCGCCGCAGGCATAGCGTATTCTGTTGGCGCTATGCGCAGGGATTGGGACATCATCAGCGCACGGACGCTCGGCGCGCTCGCGTTGCCCGACGCATGTGAGCGGTGCTTCTGGATCCGACAAAAGGTCGGTGAACCGCCTGCGCCGTTTCCCGGTATCTTCAGCAGCATCGACTCCTACTCCAAAAAAGTCTTGCAGGCGTTTCTCGATTGGCATCAGCGCATTCCCGACTGGTTCGAACAGTTCGGGCTGCTCGGTCAGCCGCTCAAGTCGCCGCATTACATGTGGTTCAAAATCCCTGTGCTGGGCGGGCGACTTGCCCTGCGCGGCGTGCCCGACGAGATTCTGCAGACCCCCAACGGAACGCTGGCAATCATCGACTACAAGACGGCTCGGTTCAAAGAAGAAGATCCGTTCCGCCCGCTGTACGAGATCCAGCTCAACGTCTATGCGCGGATTGCGGAGCAATTGCAGACAAACAAGCCCGATTATCCCTTCCCATGTCCTGTAGAGACGCTCGGCTTAATCTACTACGACCCGATTACGGAGGTGGATCGCGTCGACAAGATTCATGGCAGGGGCTTTCTGATGGAGTTTCGGGCGTGCTGGTCGCCCGTGGCGCGGCGCGACGACTGGCTTGACGCGCTAATTGCGCAGGCGTGGGCGATTCTGTCGCGTCCCGAACCGCCGCCCGCGCACCCTAACTGCAAGGTTTGTCCGACATATGAGATGATTGCCTCGTTCTTGCGCTAAAATCCGTCTACGGAGGGATCCTGCAAGTGGTCAGTGTAGTTCAGCAAGCTCACATAGAGGCGTTCAGGGGCGCGCTCCACGATGGAGACCCCTGCGTTATCGAGCCGGATACGCCGGTAGGTCTGGATATCGCCCGCTAACGCCTCGCAGAGCAAGATGCGCAGGCTGCCTCCGTGCCCCACGATCACCACCTCACCGTCCGCATGCGCTTCGATGAGCCAGCGCCCAAACACGCGGACGCGTTCCCAGAATGCTTGCATTGGCTCGGCTTCAGGGGGCGTGCCCATCATCGGGTCATAGAGATAGGTAAAATGATGGTCGGGAAAACGCTGCTGTACCTCTTCGCTGGTTAAGCCTTCCCACAGTCCCCAGTGGCGTTCGCGAAGGGCAGGCTCCGCGTGCAGCGGCGCGTTGAGCGCGCTGGCAATCGCCTCCGCTGTGTGGTAGGCGCGCTGCAGGTCGCTGGAGTAAACCGCAAGCGGATTCTGCACTCGCGCCGTTAGCCAGCGCGCCGCCTGCTGCGCCTGGCGGCGACCAACTTCATCTAAGGGAGTGTCTGAATGACCTTGAATGCGACCCGTCCGATTCCAGGGCGTCTGTCCGTGCCGAACAAGATAGATTCGCAACATCGGCGTAGAGTGTACCTGGAGTGAGCGTCCCCCGAAACGATGCGTCTCACCGAGAACGACTCGCTATTCGTCGCTGCGCGTCATAATATAGCGGAGGATTAGACGGATGCGAACTGCATGGACGGTATTTTTATTGTTAGCGATTGGGAGCGGGCTGGCACAGGACGCGCTGCCGATTACCCGGGTGGTGCTGTTCCGCAGCGGTGTGGGCTACATCGAGCGGCTGGGGCGTGTGAGCGGTGAAACGAGCCTCACGCTCAGCCTGCGCGAGAACCAGATGAACGACCTGCTCAAGTCGCACGTGCTGGTGGACTTCGACGGTGGGCAGATTCTGCCTGTGCAGTACACCCCGCGCGACCCGCTAACCCGCACGCTCGGCGCGTTCGCGATTAACATCGCCGACAACCCGAACCTCGCCACGCTCCTGCAGCGTCTGCGCGGCGCGCCGGTGGAGATTCAAACGGAGAAAGAGACGCTTCAAGGCACGGTGCTGAGCGTGGAGACGCGCAAAGTCGCCGCGGGCGAAACGGTCGTCGATCAGGCGTTCGTGAACCTGATGACGCGCGACGGGATGCGCTCCGCGTCGCTCGATTCGATTCGCAGTTTCCGCCTGCGCGACGAGCGGCTTCAGAAAGAGCTGCAGGACGCGCTCGCTGCGCTGGGCACAGGACTGGACACGACGCGCAAAACCGTCGAGCTGCGCTTTCGTGGGCAGGGCAATCGGCGCGTGCTGGTCGGCTACCTGACCGAGATGCCCCTGTGGAAGATGAGCTATCGGCTGGTCGTCGGCGAGGGCGAGCCGCTGCTGCAGGGCTGGGCGATTGTGGAGAACACCACCGACGAGGACTGGCGCAATGTGCGTGTGGAGCTGGTGTCGGGACGCCCTGTGAGTTTCATTCAGAACCT
>JAOAES010000213.1 GCA_026416655.1 Fimbriimonadales bacterium | reverse complement strand
CGTCTGCACCTGCCCGCCGCCCTGCGCGAGTTTGCCGTTCTCGCTGCGCACGCCCACCCCAGCGTCCAGATAGGGGATCAGGGCGCACATTGCGACGGTGTTGAGATACTGCCGTGCGACTGCGCTGTCCACCGCGCCGACAATCACATCACAGCCGAGTAGTTGGGCGAGGGCTTGGGGCGAGCGGGCGTCCACAGGCAGCGGCGCGATGGTTCGGGCTTCAGGCGGGCGGGCGCGATTGAGCCGTTGCGCGAGGGCGCACACCTTGCGCCAGCCCCGCTGCGCCTGTGCATAACTTGCTCCTACGACGCGATTCAGGTTGCTCAGCTCCAGTCGGTCGGGGTCAATCAGCAGAATCTGCCCCACGCCCAAGAGCGCGAGCGCGTTGGCAATCTGCGAGCCTAATCCTCCTGCGCCCACCAGCGCGACGCGCAGGCTGCCGAGCATCGCCTGCCCCTCCGAACCGAACGCGCGAATCTGGCGGTCATACACGGCTTGCTCCGCCCAGTCGAGCCAGTGCGGTTTCTGCCCCGTGCCGTAGCGCGTCTCCAGCGGAGCGCGCAGCACTCGCAACCGCACAATCGGCGCAATCCGCTCGCGCTGGTAGTCCCAGAACCGCCCCTCGAAACTCATATCGTTGCCGAACACGAGGCTGCCGTGCCGAAACGGGGGCGACATGCTCTGCGTGGTCTGGAACTTCTGCAGGTCGCTGCGGTCGTCCGTCCCTGAGAAGCGCGGGTTGACGCTCCAGGGGTGCGTGTGCGCCTCCAGCAGGCTGTAGCCCTCGCGGGCGCAGCGCACGAGCAGGCTATGCACAAACTCCGGGCGCGTCTCCACAAGGCTGTGCGTGCGCTGGGCGTAGGCGTCTTCAGGGACAGGGACAACCTCACGCGCGAGAAACACCACCCGCGACTCGCTCTCAAGCGTCCGACAGAGCAAGAAGCACTTGGTCTCCACGCTGCAGTCGGCGAGCAGGGTCGCGCGCAGGCGCGTCCAGAGCGCGTGAGGGAGCCGTACCTCGCCAATCATTCGAACGGGTCTTCGTCGTCTATATCGTCTTCGATATCGTCGTCGAGAAACGAGATCGTGATAAAAGGCTCAGGATTGCGCTTCCATCGCGTGAGAGCGCCGCGGATGAGTTCGCACACGCTGAGCAGGGAGTGCCCTTCCAGCGGGTTCGCGGCGGGCTTCCAGCTATGGATGTGCATGCAGCACGCCGTCCAGCCCTTCATCTGCGGCGCGGCGTCGGCAAGCGGGTTGTTGCGGTTCGGGTCGTGCCCCGTCTCGCCGTAGAACACATGGCTCGGCTTCCTCCCGTCGGCAAGGCGCAGGTTGTCGTCGACATAGAACCAGTCAGGCGGCGTCTGCGGGTAGTTCCTCGGCAACAGGATTAGCACATCGGTTCGCTCGTAGTTGTAGCCCGGCGGCAGCGGGAAGTCTTTAATGACCACCCAGCTGCCGTCTTCGTCGTCGTAGTCCGCGCTCTTGGTCTGCGAATAGCGCGCCGCCGCGAGCGCGACTTCGTAGGCGATTCGCTGGAGCCGCGCGTTCATCGCTTAGAAAGCACCGTCCTCCCAGCGCGGCAGTCGCTCGATAGCGGGAACCCGCTCCAGAATCTCGTCCGGCGTGGGCAGCGGCGTATCCAGCACCATCGGATCGTTCTCCGTGTTGGGCAGCACAGGCTTCAGCGTAATCTCAAACTCGGTGTCGTTGACACGCACCTTCTCCTTGACTGTGGTCGCGTTTGCCATCGTGATGTACCCCCATGTAGTCAGATACTGCAATTATACCCCATCCGCCCTGAAAAAGTTTCCAGTGTGACGTGCCCCGCTCAGGAATCCGACGATCAGTGCTTCTCGGTGTGCCCGCAGGAAGTGTACTCAGCAACTCGTCTCTCAAACACCAGACTGAGCTGGGTGCTGCTCTGCGCTCGTATCGAGTAGTTTGCGATAAACAATTCCTTCCCTGGACGCGCTGCAGGTTGCTTGTAATTATTCATCCCATACTGCAGTGTCCAGCGTACCTGCGTGTAGTCACAATATAGTTGGCGAATGAACGGGCTGTCATCATAGGTCAACAGCCAGCGATGCTTAGTGTGGCAGAGCGTTCGCGCCAAGCGGTGGTGATCGAAGTTGAGATGCAACTCTCCGCGTTTACCGTAAAGACGCGACTCGGTTGCAGAGTAATAAGGCGGGTCTAAAAAAATGAAAACCCCCTCCCCGTCCGCTTGAAGCACTGGTTCGTAGTCATGGCAGGTAATGCGTACCTCCTTTAGGAGCGGCGAAACCTGTCTAAGCCGTTCTATCGCCGAAACGGTAAAGCGTCCGTGAAACGCCTGCTCTGAGTAGCCTCCTGAGTCCACTGTACCCGAAAAGGTAATCCGATTCAGCACAAAAAATCGTACTGCCCGCTCAAACTCGTCCCCCTGACCGTGGCGTTCAAGCAGTTGATAGAATAATGTCTTACCATCGCGCGTCTCGGCTCGAATCTTGGAAACTGCTTTTACCAATTGCTCTGCACATTCTTGAAGAATCTTCCAAAAACAATAAAGTTCATAGTTCAGGTCGTTTATCCAGAATCGACGATCCGGAAATCGCTGGCGCAGTGCCAGAAACACGGAACCGCCCCCCACCATCGGCTCACGATATTCTTCGAAATCGGGCACAAGTGGCAGAATTTGCGCAATTGCCCGTGATTTGCCACCAGGGAAGCGAAGAGGACTCTTGATCATAGGTTGCCCTCCAGAACACATTCGATTCCCAACCGCTCGAGTTCGACGTTCAACCACTGGAGTTTAGATATGGATGCCTTACTCCAACGAGCAGAAATATGCTGGAGTTCGAGGGGATCCATCGGTAAACGTAAAGCGCCAGAAAAAGCTCCTGTCAGCCGCAGGCGCGTCTTGAAGCCCAACAGCATGTTGCCCTGTCTCACTTCCTGAAGTTGCGAATACAGCAGGAGTTTGAAAAGCCCATCTTTGATATCATTCAACGACGGAAGCTCGTGTCTCGTGCTATTCTTGCTCTCTTGGATGATAACAAAATCTCGACGTTCAAAAATTAATTCATCTGCAGTCAAGTAATAGACCCCGCCTAAGTAGTTGCGTATTTCAAATAGTCCCTTAGCACTCTGTCCTTGAGTGCGTTCCAGAACATGTTGCGTTTCGGTTTCACGCTGCGCAGCTCGCAGCGAAGCGGAAAGTGAATATTCTGCATATTTTTGCAAATCCAGATGTTGAGGGCATGTAGAATCGCGAACTGAATCGATGAAACGGATATGCCCATCCTTACTATGCAGGGCGACTCTCAAACGCTTAGAGATAGACTCGTAGCTCCGCAACGCACTCTCATAGATGGGAATAAACTCTCGCACGAAGTGGTCACGGTTCCAGTGGTGCGCATCCATTTTGTATTGGACGATTTGCTCAATCTTTCGACGGATGTAAGCGTTATCCATGCGCTGCCCAGTGATGCGGTAATCATCCTTCTTTCTTGCGTCGCAATACCAGGCCAACACAACATAGATATTCATCAAGTTCATCCATGACAGTGTAATGAAGTTCACACGGTCGAGATTAGTGTCGCTCTGCCTTTCTCCCCTCCCCTCATCCTTGATAATCGGGATTATGGAAATGATTTTGCCGCTATGGGAATAAGTGTCATATACTTTCGCTAATGGATACGTTCGGGTGCGTTTCGGTCCTGTCCACTTAGACAGGGCGACCTCAGCGCCATCGGGCAGCCGTACTTTGCAGGCGGATTTGGCTGTGTTGATATCGAATTCGCTCCAGTCATAGAGCGGCAGGCACGTTTGTTGCCCCCGAAAACTGAGGCTTTGAATGCGTCCCTGCAAGCGGATGACCGGACGATGCATACTGGAGAGTATACCTTCCCCCACTTTGCGGGGTATACTACACACGGAGGCGAAAACCTTATGCAAAACGGCAACGGCTCTATCCGCACCATCCGTCTGAAGGTGCGTCGGCAGGACGGACCGAACCAGAAGCCTTACTGGCAAGAGTTCAGCCTGCCGTATCGCCCGAATATGAATGTCATCTCCTGTCTGATGGAGATTCAGCGCAATCCCGTCGATAGCAGTGGTCGCGCCGTGTCGCCCCCCGCGTGGGAAGCCGCGTGCCTGGAGCAGGTCTGCGGCACCTGCACGATGGTGGTGAACGGCATAGTTCAGCAGTCCTGCGCTGCGCTTATTGATCAGGTGGGCGTGCACAAGGGGGATACTATCGAGGTCACTCTGGAGCCGATGAGCAAGTTCCCCGTTGTGCGCGACCTGATTGTGGATCGCAGTCGGATGTTCGAGGCGCTGAAGAAACTGCAAGCGTGGGTTCCGATGGACGGGTATCACGATTTGGGTCCCGGGCCGCGCGTGGACGATGCGACGCGCGAGTTGCGGTATGCGTTCGCCCGCTGTATGACCTGCGGCTGCTGTATGGAGGCGTGCCCGCAGTATAACGAACATTCGGCGTTCATCGGGCCCGCCCCGATTGCGCAGGCGAAGCTGTTCAACCTGCACTACGCGGGCGCGACGCTGGCAAACGAGCGACTGGAAGTGCTGACGGGTCCCGAGGGCATCACGGGCTGTGGCAACGCGCAAAACTGCGTGAAGGACTGCCCGAAGGGGATACCGCTCACGCGTGCGATTGCCGAGCTGCACCGCGACACGACCATCTATCGTCTGAAAAAGTGGCTCGGAATCATTCCCGAGAAAATAGGGGGCGAGGGCGCGGAATAATGCGCATCTTAGTGACCAACGACGATGGCGTGTACGCCGAGGGGATTCGCGCGCTGGCGCAGCGGCTGAAGCCCCTCGGCGAGGTGTTTATCGTTGCGCCCGACCGCCCACGCAGTGCGACGGGGCACTCCATCACGCTGCACAAGCCC
>JAOAES010000200.1 GCA_026416655.1 Fimbriimonadales bacterium | reverse complement strand
GCGCGGCGACCTGACGCAGGCGCAACAGTGGCTGCATAAGACGCTTGCGATTAACCCCGACGATGGGGACGCGCTGTGCCAGTTGGCGGAGTTGTATCTGGATGGGCGTCAGTACGAGGCAGCGGCGCAAGTATGTCGCTCGTGGTTGACGCGCCAGGCAGAGTCAGGCGACACGCCTTTCGCCAAGCGCGTCTCGGGGCTGCTGGAGGAGGCGCTGCGCCACGCCCAACGCGCGCCGCGCGCCGCGCGCGCCGAGCCTGAGACGCGCCCTGACAAGCCGACACTTACCATCGCGCCTGCGCCCCCGCTGACCGAAGAACACGAGCGCGCCGCGCCCCCCACACCGCGCACCCGCTTTTTCGGACGCGAGACGGAGATAGCCCAACTCACCGAGCTGCTGCGCGACCCTGCCTGCGGCTGCATTACGCTCACTGGGCTGGGCGGCGTCGGCAAAACGCGCCTCGCCCTCGAACTCGCGCATCGACTTCAGACGCAGGGCGAGGTGGAAGTGTTCTGGGCGCCGCTCCAATCGCTCACAGAGCCTGAACAGATTTTGCCCACGATTGCTGAGGCGCTGGGCTTGCCCGCCAGCGCCGACCCTCTGACGACGCTCAAGGCGTTTTGCAAGGCGCGTGGGGCGGTCGTGCTGTTCTTAGACAACTTCGAGCAGCTGCTGCCCGCAGGCGCGTCTTCTATCGCAAGCATGCTGGAGCAGGTTCCGAGCCTGCGCTGTCTGATTACCTCGCGCCTGCCGTTGCGCATCGGCGCGGAGCTGGTCTTTCCGCTGGCGCCGCTGAGCTGCACGCCTACCCCTGAATGCCCCGCGCTGCAGCTGTTTGTGGATCGGGCGCGGCGCACGGCGCACGACTTTCGACTCACGGAGCAGAACCGCCCGCTGCTGCACGCGCTGTGCGAGCAGTTGGGGGGCGTTCCGCTGGCGTTGGAACTCGCGGCGGCGCGCCTGAACACACTCTCGCCCAAGCAGATGCTGGAGCGCATCGAGGCGAAGCTGGAGTGGCTGCGCGCCCGCCGCGCCGACTTGCCCGAACGCCACCGCTCGTTGCAAGGCGTGCTGGACGCGACGGTCGAACTACTACCCAAACCCGCCCGCGTCGCCTTCGCACGGCTCAGCCTGATTTCAGGCGCGTGGAACTTTGAGCAAGCCTGCGCGATTGCGCTCCCCCACGCCGTTCGTGATGAGGCGCACGCGCTTCTCGAGAGCCTCTTAGAAGCCCAGCTAATCCAGCGCATCGACGCAGACCACTATCGGATGCTGGAAGTGGTGCGCGAGTATGCGCAGACCCTGCTCACACCCACGCAGCGACGCACGACGCAGGCGCGACTGTGCGCGTGGACGCTGCGCGAGGCGAGGGCGCGCGCTCCACACGCCTACACGGCGGAGCTACCCAACTGGCTTGACTTTTGGGATGCGTCGCGCCCTGTGCTGCTGCAAACGCTTAATCTGCTGGAAGAGCAGGGCGAGTACCATCAGTGCCTGAGTCTGATGCACGACACACAGCGCTATTGGCAGATGCGCCCGCTGCATGAAGACGCGCTGCAACGGCTCGCCCGACTGATCGAGTCAGGGAAACTTTCCCCTCGCGACTACGTTCAGGCGCAGCTGATGCGCTTGCGCTTGCTGTTCGATCTGGAGCGTTTCCGCGAAGCGCTGCCCCTCGCGCTGGAGCTGGGCGCGTTAGACCGTCGCCATTCCCAACGCGGCTGGGCGCTCTACTGGATTGTGCAAATCGCGTTCACCCTGCGCGAAATGTCCATCGTAAATCGCTACTGGAACGCTTTACAAGCCTACTACCCGTGTGAGGCTGACCCTGAGCTGCATCTTGCCATCCACTACCTGAAGGGCTACCTCTCATCGGTAGGCGATTTCGTGGTGTGGCGCGAGGCGGAATATCAGTCTGCGCGCGCCACAGGTGACCCGAAGCTGCAAATCGGCGCGCTGACGTCGCTCACGGAAGCGCTGATGTTCTACGGCGACTACGAACGCCTGCTGCATTTTCTCGATGAGCTGTGCGCTTTATGCAAGCGTCTGGGCGACCAGCTCCACCTGATTTCCGCTTTGCATGTACAGACACATGGCTATCTCCAGTTGGGGCGACTGGACGAGGTGCAGGCGCAAATCGACGCAGTCGCCGCGCTGGAGCGCGAGTTGGGCTTGCACTCTTACTACACCGACTGGCTGCAGGCGCAAGTCTACCGTTGGCAGGGCGAGCCAGAGCGGGGGCTGACGCTTGTGCTGGCGCAGGTTGCACTGATGGAATCGCAGGGCAACTGGCACGCGGCGGCGACGATGCTGGACACTGCCGCCCAGTGCGCCTACGAATCGGGCGACTTGGACGCTGCCTTGCGCCACAGCGACGCCGCGCTGCGTCTGCGCCGAAGCGAAATCGACGCCCCGCGCCTGCACTACTCGCGCACCCACCACGCCTACTACCGCGCTATGCAGGGCGACGCCAGCGCGATAAGCGAACTGGAAGAGTGCCTGAGGTTCTGGCGCAAGCTTGGCTGGCGTCCTTGGCAGGCGAACACCCTCTACTATCTGGGCGAGGCGTATGCAAAGTGTAGCGACTACGAGCGCGCCCGCGCCTGCCTCCAAGAAGCCACCCAGCTCAACCAGCAGATGGGGCGCGCGCTCGCGCTCCAACGCTGTGAGATGGCGCTGGAACAACTGAATCACAAGGACTCCGCATAGGGATAGTCATCCTCGTATTAGCGAAGCGAGGAATCCCAACTGTTTCGCCACTCCCATGTCACGGGGTCTCGAAATTTCCACGATTTTGAGCATGTAAGAGTCTCGTAAGACCTTTATTGTATAATCGGGTTGTACGCTCTCGACGGGCGTGCAAAGGAGAACAACAATGCAGAATCGGTTGCTGATTTTGGGACTCAGCGCAGTTCTTGCGCTCTCGACGGTAAGCGGCGCGCATGCGCAGGGCGTGACACAAGCGTTTACCTATCAGGGTTTCCTGCGCCAGAGCGGCATTCCTGTGAACAACCCCTCGCAGCAGATGCGGTTTCGTATCTACGACGCTGCGACGATGGGCACTTTACTTTGGGATTCGGGAAACCTGTCTGTAAATGTGCAGAACGGACTGTTTACCGTGACGCTGAACACGCCAGCGAGCGTCTGGACGGGCGCGCCGCGCTTTTTGGAGATACAGATTAACCCTGCCGCGTCAGGTCCCACTCTAACGCCCCGCATTCCGCTTAACCCGACGCCCTACGCGAACACCTCGACGCTGCTCAACATGTTCCAGAGCGGCACGACGAACCCTGACCGCATGGTGATTACCCACTCGCCGCCGTTTACAAACTGGGGCTTGCAATACCGCGACAACGATGACAGCTTCCATTTTCTGGGGGGCGGCATCTCCCGCTTGCGCATCGGTCTCGCGGACGGCGTGCTGCAGTATCCGCTGGGCGCGGCGGCGGGGCGCGTGCTGCCCAGCGACGCCAGTGGAAACGCGAGCTGGGCTGATTTACCCGCTGGCGCAAATGCGTGGGCAGTGAGCGGGAACAATATCTACAACACGAACACGGGCAACGTGGGCGTGGGCACAAGCCCGCCTGCCTATCTGCTGGATGTGCGCGGCGACCGCAACGCACGCTTGATGAACATCGTCAACACGAATACGGGCACCTTAGCTGACGGGCTATATATCACTGTGTCTGGCTCCGCAGGTTGGGGACTGTACAGTGTGGCGAACGGCGCGGACGGCATCGCCGTGCGTGGGTCTGCATCGGGGGCGAACGCCTGGGCGGGCTTCTTCCTCGGACGCGGGCACTTCTCGGGGAATGTGGGTATTGGTACCACGTCTCTGATGACAGCGCGATTGAACGTGGCTGTTGACAGCACCACCGACAACGCCACCCTGCGCCTGCACGAGACCGCCGCAGACTTCGCCCGACTGGAGTTCACCAACACCAACACTGCCCGCAAGTGGCATATTGCGGGTCTCATCGGCTCGGCTGTCGCTGACGACCGACTCAACTTTTGGAACAGTGCAGTGGGCGACATTATGAGCATTCGCGGCGACGGTACCGTAGCGGTGAAAGTGCTGGAAATCACAGGCGCCGACCTCGCCGAGAAGTTCCCCACCACCGATACGGTGGAACCCGGCATGGTCGTGGAAATTGACCCCGACAACCCCGGTCATCTGCGCAAGGCACAGGGCGCGTACAACAAGCGCGTGGTGGGCGTTGTGGCAGGCGCGAACGGACTGTCCAAAGGCATCATTTTGGGCAACCTCGAAGGCAGCGAGAACCACACCCCGATTGCCATGAGCGGGCGCGTGTGGGTCTACGCGGACGCTACCGAACGCGCGATTGAACCC
>JAOAES010000199.1 GCA_026416655.1 Fimbriimonadales bacterium | reverse complement strand
GCTTGGGCTACGTGGGATTGCCCTTGGCGGTTGGCTTTGCGAAGCACCTGCCCACTGTCGGCTATGATGTGAATGAGACGCGCGTGAAAGAACTGCAGGCGGGCTACGACCGCAACGGCGAGACCCCTGAAGCCGACCTGCATAACCCGAACCTGACGCTCACCTCCGACCCGACGCAGATGCGCGACGCCGATGTGATTATTATCACCGTGCCCACGCCTGTCGACAAAGCGAAACGCCCTGACCTGCGCTACCTGATAAGCGCGAGTGAAACTGTGGGACAGCATATGAAGCGCGGCGCGATTGTGGTGTACGAGTCCACCGTCTACCCAGGCTGCACCGAGGAGGACTGCGCTCCTGTGCTGGAGCAGGCGTCGGGGATGAAGGCGGGCGTGGACTTCAAGCTCGGCTACTCGCCTGAACGCATCAATCCCGGCGACGCCGAACACACGCTGGAGACCATCGTGAAGGTGGTGGCAGGGCAAGACGAGGAAACGACTGAGACGCTGGCGAACCTGTACGGGCTGGTGGTCAAGGCAGGTATCCACAAAGCCCCTAATATCCGCACCGCCGAAGCCGCCAAAGTGATTGAAAATACGCAGCGGGACCTGAACATCGCGCTGATGAACGAGCTGGCGATGCTGTTCCATCAGCTGGGGCTAAACACGCGCGATGTGCTGGCGGCGGCGCGCACAAAGTGGAACTTCCTGCCGTTCGAGCCGGGCTTGGTCGGGGGGCACTGTATCCCCGTAGACCCGTACTACCTCACGCATAAAGCGCAAGAAATCGGCTTCCATCCTGAGGTGATTCTGGCAGGACGGCGCACCAACGACACGATGGGCGTCTATGTCGCTAAAGAGACGGTGAAACTGATGATACGCGCGGGACGCCCCGTGCGCAACGCGCAGGTACTCGTGCTGGGGCTGGCGTTCAAGGAGAATGTGCCCGACATCCGCGACACGCGCGTCAAGGAACTCATCGAGGAGTTGCAGAGCTTCGGTTGCCATGTGGAGGTGTGCGACCCGCTGGTGCTGGAGAGCGACCGCAAGCGCACGCCGTTTGCCTTTATTGATGACCCCTTCACCACGCGCAAGGGGCACTACGACGCCGTGATATTGGCAGTACCGCACCGCGCGTTCCGTGAGCGACGTTATGAGGAGTATTTGAGCCTGATGAGCGCGCTGGCTCAGGGCGTGTTCGTAGATGTGAAAGGCGTTTATCTAAACGACGCGCGTGCAGATGGGTCGGGGAGCATATTGTACTGGAATCTGTAGAAGGAGTAGGAGCAAACGATGCCGAGAGCGGTTGTCACGGGCGGAGCAGGGTTTATTGGCTCACACTTAGCCGATAGGCTCATCAGCGAGGGTTGGCAAGTCGTGGTCGTAGACAACCTCATCACCGGGAGGCTGGAGAACCTTCAACATTTGATGGGACGCGACGATTTCCGGTTCATCCAGCACGACGTGTGTGAACCGTTCGATGTTGAGGGACCTGTGGACTACGTGTTTCACCTTGCTTCTACAGCCAGCCCAGTGGACTTCGTGAGACATCCGTTAGAAACCCTGCGCGTCGGCTCCTACGGAACGGAGAACGCACTGGAGTTAGCGTTGCGTAAGGGCGCGAAGTTCCTGTTCAGCTCCACCTCCGAGGTGTACGGCGACCCGTTGGTGCATCCGCAGCCTGAAACCTACTGGGGGAACGTGAACCCGATTGGCGTGCGTGGCGTGTACGACGAGGCGAAACGCTACGCCGAGTCGCTGGTGATGGCGTATCATCGATATAAGGGAGCAGACACGCGCATCGTGCGGATTTTCAACACCTACGGCGAGCGAATGCGGCTGGATGATGGGCGTGTCGTGCCGAACTTTGTGTGCCAAGCGTTGCGTGGCGAACCCATCACCGTGTATGGCGACGGCAGGCAGACCCGTAGCTTTGGTTATGTGGCGGACTTGATTGAGGGGATCTGGCGCCTGGCACATAGTGATTACCACGAGCCAGTGAATATCGGCAACCCAGAAGAACGCACGATCCTGGAGTTCGCCCAGCTGATTAAGCAGCTTACGGGCAGCGACAGCCCTATCGTGTTTCGCGAATTTCTGACGCCTGATGACCCTAAACAGCGCTGTCCCGATATTACGCGCGCACGCCAGATCTTGGGCTGGGAGCCAAGTACCCCGCTCGAGGAGGGGCTACAACGCACGATAGCCTATTTTCGAGGGCGTCTGGAATAATCCGCGATTCCAGCAGAAACTAATTGTTCGCCCTCGGCATTAGCCCAGCCCTTCGATTAGGTCGTAAACCCCTTTTTCCACCTGCACCAGCACGCAGTAGCGGTTCGTGTCGGAGTCGTGGAACATGTAGACGGGGGCGTTTTCCAGATCGGCTTGGAGCAACGCCTCCTCGAGGCTCATCGGCTTGAGGGGAACGCGCACGGTGCGTCGGATGGTGGGATTGGGCAACGGCTCTGCTTCGGTTTCTGTCGTCTCACTCAACACCGTTTCGATGACCTCCTCGCGCGGCTTGCGCCCGCGTTTCTGGAGCTTCTCTTTGTACCGGGCGAGTTGATGTTCCATTTTTTGCACGACAGCGTCGACCGCCGCGCGGAACTCGTGCGCTTTGTCATCATAGTGGAACTTCTGCCCATCGGCGTCCACCAGGATCGACACATGATGCTGCCCCCGCGCCAGTTCGTAAGTCAGCTCCAGTGTCCAGATTTTGTGAAAGAATCGCGCCAGCTTGTTCAGTTTGCGGCGCACATAGGCTTTTTCCGCCTCGTTGAGTTCCTGGTGGGGGCTACGGAAAGTCACATCGACGATTTCAACCTGCTTGCGTCGGGATTTGCTCATCGTTCGCCTCTCCTGTGGTGGAATAGATGGTTGCGACGGCGTAGCAGGCGATGGCGCGTTGCGCTCCGACGGCGTCCATCCCTTCGTTCGTCGTCGCTTTAATGCTGACCTGTTCGGGCAACATGCCCAGCGTCTGGGCAATTCGTGTACGCATCAGCGGGACATGGGGCGCAATCTTGGGCGCTTCGGCGAGTACCATCGCATCGATATGGAGCGGTCGCCAGCCATGATGTTGCAGCAGCGCGCCCACTTCCTGCAACAGGCTCAGGCTGGGGGCGTCTTTCCAGCGAGGATCGCTGTTGGGAAAGTGCTGCCCAATGTCGCCTAACGTCGCCGCGCCCAACAGCGCGTCGCAAATCGCATGCAACACGACATCGGCGTCCGAATGCCCCTTCAGCCCAAGTGGATAGTCGATGGCAACGCCTCCCAGCATCAGTTTGCGCCCTTCCGTTAGCTGGTGTATATCATACCCGATACCTGTACGGGGCAGTGCGCTTTCGCCCGCGTAGAGGCGCAACAGGTTCAGGTCGTCAGAGGTGGTCAGTTTAATGTTGCGCGGGTCGCCCTGCGTCAGATGGACAGGGTAGCCCGCACGCTCAAGCAGTTGCGCGTCATCCGTCGCCTCATCGAAGCCCTCTTCTGCAGCGCGGCGATGGGCGTTGATGAGCCAGTCGGCGCGAAACACCTGGGGCGTCTGCACACGATACAGTCCCTCGCGTGGCACGGTTTCCACGACCTGCCCACCGCTCGAAGAGCGTTTGAGCGTATCCTGCACTGGGAGGGCGGGCACGGCGGTTCCGAACTGTTGCGCCGTCTCGATGAGCCGGTTCAGCAGGGCATGACTTACCAGCGGGCGCGCGGCATCATGCACTGCGACGAACGATACGCCTTCAGGAAGATAGCGCAGGGCATTCGCGACGGTCTGCTGGCGTGTTGCGCCCCCACACGGGAGAACCTGCAGCGGCTTGGGGGCGGGATACTGGCGCAGAAAGGACTCATAAGGCTCGGCGCTGTCCGGCGCGACGGCTAAAGAGGCGGAGTCGACAGCGGGATGGCTCAGCAGTCGCCAGAGCGCGTGCCGCCACACTGGCGCACCGTTCAGGCGTTGCCAGAGCTTGTCGCCCTTACCGAATCGGACGCCGCTTCCTGCCGCCAGAATAAGGGCGTGTAGAATACTCCATCCCTCCTTCGCTCTTGCTGTCCGTGAGCTTCGGTTCCGCAAACAGCATCTTGCCTCGCGCGGACTGCAGCACGCTGGTCACCACCACCTCAATCGCCTGATTGAGGTATTCGCGCCCGCCTTCCACCACCACCATCGTACCGTCTTCGAGGTAGGCGATGCCCTGTTCTGGCTCCTGCCCCTCACGAATGGGGATGACCGTCAGCTCTTCACCGGGCAGTACATGGATGCGCACGGCTTCCGCGAGTTCGTTGATGTTCAGCACGCGCACGCCCTGCAGTTCCGCCACGCGATTCAGATTGTAGTCGTTGGTGACGATGTCCGCTCGCATGGCTTTAGCGAGGCGCACGAGGCGGGCATCCACCTCGTCGCCCGAATGCGGCGCGAGGCGGTCATGGGTACGCACTTCTAAGTTGTCGCCCAAGTCCACCTGCAGTTGCTTCAGCACGTCCAGCCCGCGTCTGCCGCGCGCGCGGCGCAACGGGTCCTCCGAATCGGCGATATGTTGCAGTTCATCCAGCACAAAGCCCGGCACATAGAGCTTGCCCTCCAGGAATCCCGTGCGCAGGATATCGCGAATGCGCCCGTCGATAATCACGCTCGTATCCAGTACTTTGATACCTTTAGAGCGGCGCGCCATCTGCGCCGTGAGGGGCAGATACTCCTTCATACTCAAAAAGCTGACGATACTCAGGTAGACCAGGATAACGAACGCCAAGAGCGTCAGCGCCCAGCCCAGCCGTGCGCCGCCAATCGCGAACAGCAGGGGATACAGCGCAAAAGTAATCACCGCCGCCGAGACCAGCCCCAGCCCAATCGCGAGCTTCTCGTCCGGCTCCGCTTCCTCTAAGTGCCGCGCCACGCGTGCAAGCAATTGGAAACTGTGATTGGCAACCAGAATGCCCATCAGTAGCCCAGCCGTCGTCAGCCCCACGCGAGTCCAGAGTGGGTCGAGCGGCGGGCTGTCCTTAAGCCAGCTGTTCACTACCTTCAAAAACGGGTCGGCGAGCAGAAAACCAACAGTTGCAAACAACACCATCCCGACCGCGAGGAACAGCCAGTACATCAGGCGATGGATTGTCATCAAAGCCTCCTCTAATATTATACGCTCTGACGGCTCAAAAATCGCACGGTGGGGCGTTGTCGTAGTCCAAGTCAAGGAGGCGAGGGCAAGCCGCTCTCTTCTACACCAAAAACCCCCTCCCCACGCGGTGGGAGAGGGGGCAAGGGGGTGAGGGCAACCGTTGCTTACTTCTTGCGGCGGCGCAGCCCGACCAGACCTGCCAGCCCCGCACCCAGCGCGAGCATCGAAGCGGGTTCAGGCACGAACAGCGTCATCGCAAGGTTGTCCTGCGTGCGTGGCGCACCGAAGGTGCGCGCCTCATTAATCTCGATGATACCGTTGCCGTTTGCGTCGCGGTAGAAGGTATCCGCTGCCAAGCCCTCAGTGCCAGGGAACGGCAGGCGGTTCACGATGCCCACAGTCACGTTGTCACTTATCGCGCCGTTGAGACGCAACCTGATTAGTACGCCCTTGTTCGGATTGGTGTCCAGATTAACAGGGTTGTTAGGGTCAGGGAACAGCGTAACTATGAAAGCCGTCGCCGCTGTAGTGTTGATTCCCGTGAGGCTACCGCTTATACTACCTGCAGGGCTGCTAAACGCAGGATCAGTGCCCGCGCCTGTAGTCGTCCAGTTATTGTAGAACAGGGCTTCAATATCTACAGTGGCGTTCGTAACCGCAGCAGCAACCACCAGCACGAAGTCGAATCGAACCAGCTGCACTGGGCTAGTCAGCGACACGCCGATGCCGTCGCCCATGTTGTAGCGCGGCACCGAGCCTGTGAAAGTTAGCCCAGGGAGATCTGGAGCCGTGCCGTCTGCATTGTAAATCGTGTCATAGATGCGCTGTGCGCTCGCCGCGCTCAGCAGCGCGCCTGTCAACGCGATAAGACCGAGATAGCGTTTCATCGTATGCACCTCCGTTCAGTGTGTGCGTATCGCGGATGCTTGATAGATTCGTCCGCTACTGGTTAAGACTCAAAAATCGCCCCAAAGCGGACAGCTCCTTTCGATACAGCCCTATTATAACTCATTCTGGACAGTAAATGGGCTGGGAGAATTACCAGATTTGGCTTTTGTTTTGGGGTTACGGTTGGTGAACCCCTCTCGCTTCTGGACTTCAAGAGCGTGTATGGGAAGTCGTGCTTGAAGTTTTCGCAACTTGGGAACTCTGAGACACTGTTGCAACGGTGAGTGACGGAATACCCAAGCGACTGAAGTCGCGCCCACACAAACGAAACCCCGCCTGCGCGGGGTTGTTAGCCTGCGCAGGCGGGCTTCGTTTGCTTGGGCACGGCTTCAGCCGATTGCGTTCATAGCGGTCAAGTCATATGCCAATCGAGGTTTCTAAGGCGATATTAGCCCTCACCCCCAGCCCCTCTCCCGCGTCGCGGGAGAGGGGAGTCAAGTTCCCCCTCTCCCACGCTGTGGGAGAGGGGGGCAAGGGGGTGAGGGCTGGTCGGGGATGCTTGGGAGATTCGGAGCGTGTGTCTCTTGAAACCCCGATTGTGAAGTGCCTCAAATAGTAAGGCATCCCATTTCGCTTTTGTTCGCTGGCGTGGGCGAACGAATCTCCCCCACCCCGACCCTCCCCGTGAACGGGGAGGGAGCCGGGACGCAGGCGACAGTGGCTCCTCCCCCGCTCACGGGGGAGGGTGGGAGGGGGGGAAAGCACAGCGCCGCAACGAGTTTCGCGCCTTGCCTGCGTTTGAAGATGATTTAATTTCGGAGAGACTTCGCGTCCCCGCCGCCCCCTTACCGACAGAAGGTGCATTTTCCGATTCCTGCCCCGTCAACCCCCACATATGGGCAATTTCGCCCCGAATTGCCCCAATTCTTGGGCAAAGTGGGGGCAAAACCCTTGACAAAACCGCTCTAATGTGCTAAAATATTAGCCAGTGGAGACCCAGTGGAGGCTCGGTGGAGACTGGGTGGTGATTTACACCGATGGCGCTGTTTCAAGGCGGTAGCACGATTGCAGTCGACGACAAGGGGCGCGTGATTATCCCGATGCGCCTGCGGGCAAGCCTGGGCGAGCGGTTTACGATGACGCGCGGGTTCGACGGCTGCGTGTTCGTGTTCCCCAGCGACTACTGGAGCGAGCTGGGTCAGAAGTTCTCGCAAGGGTCGACCTTCGACCCGCGCAAGATGAAGTTGCAACGGTTCTTGTTCAGTGCAGCGACTGAGGTAACCACCGATAATCAGGGGCGCGTCGCCATCCCGCAAGACCTGCGCGAATGGGCGAACATCGAGCCGAACTCGGAAGTGGTGATTATGGGCTGCGCGAACCGTGTGGAAATCTGGGCGAAGCGGGAGTTCGACAGGCTGATGGACGAGGCGCTGAGCAACGGCACGGAGCTGATGCAGTACGCTTCGGAGATAGGTATCTGAAATGCACAAGCCGGTGATGTTGCGCGAGGTAATCGAGTACCTGAACCCGCTTGCTGGCGGCGTGGCGGTGGATGCCACAGTCGGGGCAGGGGGGCACGCGCGGGCGTTAGCGGAACGACTGGGCGCAGAGGGAACGCTGATTGCGCTCGACCGCGACGCCTCGATGCTCGAACTCGCCCAGCAGAACCTCGCCGACGCGCCGTGCATGATTCACTTCGTCCACGCGGACTACAGAAATTTACCTGAAGTGTTGCACGAATTGCAAATAGCGCAAGTGGAAGCAATTTTAGTGGATATGGGCGTCTCCAGTGTGCAGCTGGACGACCCGGAGCGCGGGCTGGCGTTCCGCTACGACGCGCCGCTCGATATGCGCCTCGACAGGGAACAGCCCACCACCGCCTACCACCTGCTGCAGCGCATCAAAATGAATGACCTGATACGCATCCTACGCGAGTACGGGGGCGAACACTGGGCGAAGCCGATTGCACGGGCGATTATCCGCCGCCGGGATCAGGGCAGGATGAACACCACAGGCGATTTGGCGGCGGCGGTGCTGGAAGCCATCCCGAAAAAGTTTCAGGAGAAGCGCATCCATCCTGCCACGCGCACTTTTCAGGCGATTCGGATTGCCGTGAACCGCGAGCTGGACGACCTGCAGCCCGCGTTCGAGGCGATGGCG
>JAOAES010000112.1 GCA_026416655.1 Fimbriimonadales bacterium | reverse complement strand
AGCCCGCCCATCGAGTAGTGCTGCGCAGGGTAGATGCGCATCGGAACCTCGCGCGGGTCTTCGCCCACGAACTTGATGTAGACCTCCAGAATACCCAGCAGTTTCTTCTCGATTTGCTGGCGTGGCAGGTGGGTGATGTCGAGATAGACCTGGTTCTTGCCCTGAATGCCGCGGCGCTGGTTCACGCACACATCGAAGATTTCGCGTGTGGCGATGTCGCGCGGCACGAGGTTGCCGTAGGCGGGGTACTTCTCCTCCAGGAAGTACCAGCGGTCGCCTTCGGGGATGTCGCGCGGGGGACGCCTGTCGTGCGGGTCTTTCGGAACCCACACGCGCCCGCCCTCGCCGCGCACCGCTTCCGAAATCAGTCGGCACTTGTCCTCGCCCGGAATGGCAGTGGGATGAATCTGGATGAACTCGCCGTTGGCGTAGTACGCGCCTTGCTGGTAGCAGATGCTCGCCGCCGCACCCGTGCAGATAATCGAGTTCGTGGTGTTCTTGAAAATCATGCCGGGTCCGCCGGTGGCAATCACGACCGCTTCTTCAGGGAAGGCGCGAATCTCCATCGAGCGCAAATCCTGCGCCACGAGACCACGACACACGCCGCTCTCATCCAGAATCAGCCCGAGGAACTCCCAGCCTTCGTACTTGGTCACGCGCCCTTCCACTTCCCAGCGGCGCACCTGCTCGTCGAGGGCGTACAGGAGCTGCTGCCCGGTGGTCGAGCCGGCGAACGCGGTGCGGTGGTGGCGCGTGCCGCCGAAGCGGCGGAAGTCGATTAAGCCTTCAGGCGTGCGGTTGAACGGCACGCCCATGCGATCCAGCAGGTAGATAATCGCGGGGGCGCGCTCCGCCATGCGCAGCACGGGGGGCTGGTTCGCCAAAAAGTCGCCCCCGTAGATGGTGTCGTCGAAGTGTATCCACGGCGAGTCGCCCTCGCCTTTGGTGTTCACTGCGCCGTTAATCCCGCCCTGCGCACAGACCGAATGGGAGCGCTTCACAGGCACGAGGGAAAACAGATCCACATGCACGCCCGCTTCCGCGAGCTTCATCACGGTCATCAGACCGCCCAATCCGCCTCCAACAACGGCGACTTGCTTCTTTGCCATAACGATTGCCTCCTTAGTGTGTGGGGATGGGGTTCGGCGGCGCTTCGTGCATGAAAAAGCCTGCCAACGCCGTAATCCCCAGCGCGGTCAGTAAAACGAAGCCGACCATGCAGAACTTATACAGGTTGCGCTGGGCGCGGTCGCTAATCGCGATGCCCCAGCGAATCGCGAAGTTCCACACGCCGTTGAACAGGTGGTACGAACTCGCCGTCACGCCAATCACATAGAGCGCGACCACCCACGGCTCCGAGAAGTGCGCCTGCATCCCGCTGTACGAGATGTCCTTGCCGTACAGCTTGTGGCTAATCGTGGTGGAGTAGACATGGAACAGCAAGAAGAAGAAGATGACCACGCCCGATAGGCGTTGCATCGTGTAGGCGAAGTTCTCGCGGAACCGATACTTGAAAATGTTTGCCTTGCCGTGATAGGTAATCACGAAACCATAGAGCGAGTGAAACAGCAAGGGCAGAATAATCAGGAACAGCTCCATCGCCCACAGCACCGGTTTCGGCAGGATGACGTTGAAAAAGTAGACCACCGCGTTGAAATACTTGGGGTCTATCGCCGCCATCGAGTTCAGAAACAGGTGCTGTACGAGATAGTAGCCGACGGGGAAGATGCCCGTGAGGGAGTGCAGCTTGTGCAGGAAGTAGTTATCTCCCTTGAGTTTCTCTCGCCAGCCGAGTTGCGGTGCGGTTTGAACGCTCATAGGTTATACGCCTCCGAGCAAGGATTATACCTGATTCGGTTCGGAACGATTTCTCAGTATCGCATTTCTAAAGGTTGTGGCGGTAGAAGGGGGTAATCCGCCTCAAAAATGCCCATCAGCCACAGGAACTGGCTAACGGGACTGTCCAGCTGTTTCAGGTACGCTTTTGCAGCCGCCCGCCCCTGAAGAAGCGTAATCTCCCGTGCCAGATGACGAAGAGGCGGTCGCGGTAGTGTACAGGAAATCCACAGTGGATTGGGGGGTGCAACAAAGTACAGCACCAGGTCATATTCGCCCGCCTCGATTAAGGGGGAGTAGGCGGAGGGCAAACTACTCCCTGCCAAAAGCGCCGCCTCTCGGTACCAACCGCCCCCAACCAGCGCGTTATACAGGTTCCACCATTCCTTTGCCGCTTCTCCGTTCTGTACAAGCTCATAGTATAGGGGGCGCCACGAATCCTGATCCCCCTCGTATATGAGCCTCGTTGCGAGTAGCGCAAGGACGTTTTGCCGCACAGAGCCACTCGTAGAGCCACTGGAGTCATAGGGAATATGCAACGCCACCAACCGCGCGGTGTCATAGTCCGCTTGATCCAAACAGCGCCTCAACACTGCTTCAGCGATTCTACATTGTCGATGAGTCAGGGAGTGTCGGGTAAGGATCCGCAACACCTCCCTTTGACGCTTTGTTTTGAGCGCAGCAACCAGCACATGCGCTGTTTTAGTGTCACACGGCATTATCCTATCAACGTAAATCTTACTGATAATCCACTCGACGAGGGGTGTCGCCTCCTCGATGGATCCCTCGTCAAGTAGCCTCGCGGCAATCTCTATCACGACTTCCATGCCTGCGTAATGCTGCTCTAACAACTCATCCAGCGCCTTGTAGTCGTGTACCAGTATAAGAATCTCAATGATTTTATTGATTTGAATAATTTCGTCATATTCTGTTTGATAAGCAATTTGTTGCATCTTTTGCAGACATAGCGCCGCCTGCTCAGTATCCCCCCAACGGGTGTACATTCGATAGAGATATTTATAAAGCTTGAATTCGTGGGGTTCGAGCCTCAAAATCAGGGAATCGAGCAACTCGACGGTGGCGAGCGCAATCTCCTTTTGCCCGCGTTGCGCCTGTGCGAGTGCAGTACGCATCACGACTTCGAATCGGTAATCCATATTGCGCATTCGGAGCGTGAGGCGTAATGCGGTTCCGTAGTCCCCCGCCTTGATGAGGGCGCGGGCAATCGCGAAGATCTCGTAATCGGACAAGCGTTTCAACAATGCAGGGAGCAAGATGATGCGGCGCGGGTCGCGCGCCAATTGCGCTGCGACAAAGTCCGTCACACTGTAAGGCAGTTCTTCCCAGCTGTCGCCGCCCCACGCTACTTTGAAGGCAGTGAGATAATCGCCCTCGGAGAGGAGCTGTTTCAGGGGACGGCGGGGCGGAGTATCCTCCGAAGATGCAGGTTTACCAGCAGGATGCGCAGCATTCTGCTGGGACGCAGGTTCCCCTTGGGAGCGACAAGTAGCCCGCGCCATTTCGAGCAGCTGAGTCAGGTGTGCGCGAGTGTCGGGATATACGATTTCGTTCACTGCGCTAACCGCTTCATCGAATGCCTGTTCCGCCAGTTTCGCGTCGCCTCCGCGATGCGCCCCCAC
>JAOAES010000106.1 GCA_026416655.1 Fimbriimonadales bacterium | reverse complement strand
TGGAACGCCTACCAGCATTCTGCCGACCACTGGTACTCGCAGGCGGTGCAGGCGCGCGTGGCAAGCCTGAAGCCGGAAGACTTCGAGCGCGCGCTGCCCTACGCCGAGCGCGACAAACTCCAGCGCGAACGCCTCCAGCTGCCCCTGTTCCCCACTACCACCATCGGCAGCTTCCCGCAAACTCCCGAAGTGCGTCAGATGCGCCAAGCCTACCGCACAGGCAAAATCTCCGCGCAAGAGTACGAAACCTACATCCAGAACCAGATTCGCGAGTTGATTCAGTTCCAGGAGGAGCTGGGACTCGATGTGCTGGTACACGGCGAGTTCGAGCGCACCGACATGGTGGAGTTCTTCGCCGAGAAGATGGAGGGGATCGCGTTCACGCAACAGGGCTGGCTGCTCTCTTATGGCACGCGCGTCTATCGCCCGCCGATTATCTACGGCGATGTGGCGCGAACCGAGCCGATGACCGTCAAAGAGGTCGCTTTCGCCCAGTCGCTCACGCAAAAGCCGGTGAAGGGAATGCTCACAGGTCCCGTCACCATCATCGCGTGGAGCTATGTGCGGGAGGATATCCCTGTGGAGCAGGCGGCGTATCAGATTGCGCTCGCGCTGAACGATGAGGTGCGCGATCTGGAGAACGCGGGGATTGCGATTATTCAGATTGACGAGCCTGCCTATCGCGAGAAAGCCCCGCTCAAACGCGCCGACTGGGACGCCTACTTCCGCTGGGCGGCGCAGGCGTTCAAACTCGCTGCACGCGCCAAGCCCGAAACGCAGGTGCATACGCACATGTGCTACTCGGACTTCAACACGGTGCTGCGCTATATCGACTGGATGGACGCTGATGTGATTACTATCGAAGCCGCCCGCGCCAAAGGCGAGGTAATCAGCGCGTTCGAGCATTACAACTACGCGCGGCAGATCGGCCCCGGCGTGTTCGATGTGCATACGCCCGCCGTGCCCAGCGTGGAGTCCATCGAGACTGTGATGGAGCGCGCGGTGCGGGTGTTCCCCAAGCAGCAGTTTTGGGTGAATCCCGACTGCGGTCTCAAGACGCGCAAGTGGGACGAGGTTGTGCCTGCGCTCAAAAACATGGTGCAGGCAGCGCGCAACCTGCGGACGAAGTACGGGGCGTAGTTCCGAGTACAGGCGGAGCGGGTATCATAAAACTATGCCAACGCTTCAAATCGAGATACCTGAAGAAGTGCAACACTCGCTTCGCCTGCCTCCTGACGAGGCAGAGCGCGAACTACGCAAGGAACTCGCGCTCGCACTGTATGCGCGTGGGCTTCTGCCGCTTGGCAAGGCACGACTTCTGGCGCAGATATCCACACGCGAGTTTATTCAGTTGCTACACGAGCGACAGATTCCTCGGCATTACACAGAAGCAGATTTGTCTGAGGATCTAAGATATGCTCACGGCAGTTAGCAACTCCTCGCCTTTGATTCATTTAGCTAAAATCAATCGCTTACATCTGTTGAAAGAATTTTACCAACAGATACTCATACCTGACGCCGTTGCTCAGGAAGTTGTAGAACAGGGCGCGGAATATCCCGAGACTCCGATTGTACTCCAAGCTATCCATGAGGGATGGATTACCCAGGCTCAAGTTCACAATACCCCGATACTTCGCCTCTTACGCCATCAGCTCAACGCAGGGGAAGCAGAGGCAATAGCCCTTGCCATTCAGAAACAAGCGGATATAGTTTTGCTGGACGAGACAGAAGCGCGTTCAGTTGCCGCCCAGATAGGTTTGAGCTACACTGGTACAATTGGTGTGCTGATACGCGCTAAATATTCTGGTCTGATTTCTCAGCTTAAGCCAGAGCTGGACAACCTACGACTTCAGGGTGGTTTCTGGATTTCTGATCGACTCTACCATCAAATTCTGAACAGCGTCGGCGAAGAAGTCTAATATCAATCGGCGTTTCAAATGGCGCAATCGTCGGCGAGACGCCGACGCTATGAGATTGCCCAGCGTAGCGTCGGTTTCCTGCCGACGACAGCACGGTGTTTGCTACGTCAGTGGGTATTACACCTCGCACGAGGGCGGGTTGTCGCCCGATTATGACAACCCGTGCCTCGTGAACGCGCCATGCTGAACCGCCCAATCCAACCTCCGACGCTGGCTGCCTGGCGGGTTTAGCCTCCTTATAGTTTGGTCTGTGAGTGTGGAATAACCTCTCCGAGAGGTGAATTCCATGCAACGCTGGACAATTGGGCTTTCACTGAGCTTGCTTGGGTTGTCGGGGGCGCTGGCGATCCCCGAAACGGTGGTGTTTATGCCCACCGCGAACCTGAACTCGCCGCGCTCGGTCTATCTGGCGACCGAGCAGTACGGCGTGCCGCGCTACTACAGCCAGACGCGCACTCGCTGCCTTTACACGCAGCTGATGGTCACCGAGCGGTTCGACTTCGGCGTCGACTTCTGGGGGCTGGATAGCAATCAGCCGCGCCAGACCGTTGCTAACGCGCGATTCGTGTTGACGCCGGAATCGAAGCGTTCGCCGGGCTTCTCGGTTGGCGCGCTGAACATCACCGAGAATGCGAACCCGACCTTTTATCTGGTCGGTACGCAGACCACGTCGTTTGGGCGATTCCACTTAGGGGCGTATCGTCAGGGCGAGCGTATGGGCTGGAGCGGCGCGTATCAGACGAAGCTGCCGTTCGGGCTGGATGTTGCAGTCGAATACTTCAAGTTCCCCGACGGCACGGCATACACCAGCTTCGGCGCGGGGCGACAGGTGCATGAGTCGCTCTATCTCTACACCTACTACGCGCGCCACCACCAGACGCGCGACGCCGACCTGTTCGGGGTGTATCTGGCGTTCACGCCGTTTCGACTGTTCTAAGCGATTGCGCCGTCACTCGTACGGGCGCAGCATCTGCTCGGCTTCGGCGCGGGTGACCAGCACCTGGCGGGGCTTTGCCCCGTCCAGCGGGCCGACAATCCCGCGCCGTTCCATCAGATCCAGCAGGCGCGCCGCCCGACCGTAGCCGATTTTGAACCGCCGCTGCAACATAGAGGTCGACGCCTGCCCATGCGAAACGACCAGTCGCACCGCCGCAGGGTAGAGTTCGTCCTCCTCGTCGTCGTCCTCGAAATCGCCGCCCGTCGACGAGTCGAACTCCATCGGGTTGAGCAGGTACACCGGCGACTCCTGCGCGCGCCAGTAGTCCGCCACCGCCTCAATCTCGGCTTCGGTCACGAAACAGCCCTGAATACGAGTCGGCTTCGAAGCGTCAATCGGCAGATAGAGCATATCGCCACGCCCCAGCAACCGCTCTGCGCCCACCATGTCCAGAATCGTGCGGCTATCCACCTGGCTGGAGACGGCGAACGCGATTCGGCTGGCGATATTCGCCTTAATAGTGCCGGTGATGACATCGACCGAGGGGCGTTGCGTGGCGATGACGAGGTGGATGCCCGTCGCGCGGGCGAGCTGCGCGAGCCGTGCAATCGAGGTCTCCACCTCGGACGCCGCCTGCATCATCAGGTCAGCTAACTCGTCGATAACGACCACCACATAGGGCAGGCGTTCGTCTTCGGGGACGCGTTCGTTGTAGCCCTGAATATTGCGCACGCCCGCGTTCGCGAACAGGTCGTAGCGGCGATCCATCTCCTTCAGCACGGCGCGGAGCGCGCCCGCCGCGAGCTTCACATCGCGCACGACGGGGCACATCAGGTGCGGAATGCCGTCGAAGGTGGTCAGCTCAACGCGCTTAGGATCGATCATGACGAAGCGCAGCTCGCGTGGCGTGGCGCGGAACAGGAGACAGGTAATCAGCGAGAGCAGGCACATGCTTTTGCCAGAGTTCGTCGCGCCGCCAATCAACAGGTGCGGCATGCGCGTCAGGTCGGCGTACTTGGGCGTGCCCGCTACGTCCTTGCCCAGCGCCACCGTCAGCAGGCTCGGCGCATTCCAGAACTCGCTGTTCTCCATCACCTCGCGCAGCGCAACCACCTGCGGGTGGTCGTTGGGCACTTCCACGCCGATTGCGCTCTTGCCCGGTATTGGGGCTTCCACGCGCACGGCAATCGCCGCGAGCGACATCGCGAGGTTATCCGCAAGGTTCACCACACGATTGACCTTGATGCCCGGCGCGAGTTGTATCTCGTAGCGCGTGACGGTCGGTCCGTGCGCCACTTCCGCCACCGTCGCTTCGATGCCGAAGTCCTGCAGAGTCTCTTCCAGCTTGGCGATTTTCTCTTTGATTTCCGCCTGGTTGCGTTTGGGCGGGTTGGGCGGTTCGTTGAGGAGCGAGAGCGGCGGCAGGGTGTAGTTTCCTGAGGCAGCGGGCGTGGGCAGGACTTCTTTGCGTCCTTCGCGCTGCTCGGCGGCTCTCTCCTCGGAGGAGGTCTCTGCTTGGTTAGGCGCAGTGGTGACGCGCTCGGGCTTTGGCTCCGCCGTGCCGTTGCGCGGGTTCGCGACGACGGTGCGTGACGCACGCGGCTCTGGCTTGCGTTTCACGCTCTCAGCCGCTTTGCCCGCGGTCTCTGCCGCGACGGCGGCGACGGCTCTCGAAGCGGTCGCTGTGCCACGCCAGCCTATCCAAATCGCCTTTGCCAATCCGCGAAACACGCTCGCCAGCGGCAGGTTGAACATCATCAGCAGTCCCAGCGCGCCGAACACGCCCAGCACCACCGTGCGCCCTTGCCCCAGCGCGAGGGTCAGCAGGTAGCCAATCACCGCGCCCAGGTAGCCCCCTGTGCTTTTGAGCGCGTCGGCGTGGAACCAGTCGCCCGAATCGTTCGGCTTCGCCATCCAGCCCAGCAGCGTCAGCAACACAATCAGCCCACCGCCGATTACTTCAGGCAGGGCGAGCTTGCCATAGCCAAACACCAGCGCGCCCGCTGCCAACCACAGCATGACGGGCAGCAGGAACGCGCCGTTGCCAAAGAGAAGCTTCAATCCCTCCCGCAGCGACGCCCCCAACGCGCCGCTGTTGGGCACCGTCAGGCTCACCAGCGCGATTAGCCCCAACAGCACGAGAATAATCGCAATCCTGTCGTAAAACTGTTGCGGACGCTCCTTCGGCGGCTCAGGAATCCTTCGCCCGCTGGTTTTGCGCTTACTGTTGCTCCGCTTCGAGTTTGCCATGCTCTCACCCAGCCGTTGCGCAGGGCGTTCGCCCCATCACAACCTATTGTACCTCAAAGCATATCTAAGGATGAGCAACGGTTGTGTCCAATCCGAGTGGAGGC
>JAOAES010000100.1 GCA_026416655.1 Fimbriimonadales bacterium | reverse complement strand
GGCAGCATGCCGATGACGCGCACACGCGACGGCTGGCAGGGGTTCCTCCGACGCCCCACGCGTGGCAGAGCGACCGCCTATGCCGAACTGGTGTTCGATATCGACGGGCGGCTGTTCACGCTCACCACGCAGCTAAAGGTGCTGGAGGCGAGACAGGAGTAGCCCAGCCTTTTCAGGAGCCTACCGACGCTGGGGTGCATCGCTCAGCCGATAGACCTCCACGCCGCGCTCAGCGAATACGAGCTGGAGCCGTCCCCGCTGTATAGCATCGTAATACAGTGCGCGCCACGGCTCTGGCTCCCCTTGCGGCGTGAACTGACGATTAATCAGCAGATACGCATAGCCGTTCTTTAGCATCCACCGGGCGAGATCGTCCCCATTGCGCATCGAATCGTAGGGAATGAGTCGGTGATGCCCCGCGTTGCCCCATAGGTAGCGGCGGTTCAAGTAGTAGCCGCGTGTCTCGTCCAGCAGAATCACCCCCGCCTCAGGCGCAGCGTGCAGGTTCAAGTACTGGATGGCAGGGTAAATTTGCAATCTGCGGTTCAGGTAAGCGTCGCGATTGTTCAGGGCGAGCGGCAGCAGAGGCAGGTAGACGCTGCCCATCAGCCAGAGCGTGAACCCCATCTGGAGCAATAAAATCCCCCCATAGCCGTAGCGTGCCCACACCGCCACGCGTTGAATCGCGCTCAACCCCGCTCCCGCCAGCACGGGCAACGCCAGCAACAGATACCGAACTTGTTGCATCAGATAGAACCAGCCCAGCAGGTTCAACGCGACGAATCCGAGCAGGTAGCCCATTCCCTGAGCGACGCCCCCCACAAGCCACACGGCGGGCGTTGCCAGCGCGCCTGCCCCCAGCGACGGCAACAAGAACACCCGCTCGCCCACCCGCGCCCCGATTGGGTCAGTGAACGGCGCAGGATTTGCCGCAAGGTTCCACGGCACTATCAAAAGCATCGACGGCTCGCGCCCCATTCCGAACTTTAGCTGGTCATTACGGTAAGCATCCGCCTGCGCCTGGCTCCAGTTTTTGCCCCCGAAGATTTCGTAAGCAAACGGATAAACAGGGTTGCCCGTCCACAGAAAGTTGCGCACATACCACGGACCGCCGATAGCGAGTGCGAGCAAACCCGCCAACACCAGCGTGCGAACCGCCTGCGCCTGCTTCTCCCGCCAGAGCCAGAGCAAACCGATTAGTCCCCAAACGCCCCAGGCGAGCAGCGCAGTATATTTTGTGGCGAGCGCGAAGCCCATCATCGCGCCTGAAAGCCAGAGCCAGCCCGCGTTGCGTTCTCGGGCGGCATGCGCGAACGCGAACATCGCCAGCGAGGCATAGAGCGCGGTGGCTAAGTCGGCGTACGCGCTGAACATCTGCCACAGGAACGCGGGCGCGCCGAGAATTAGAGCCGCTGCCCACGCCCCCGAACCGCCCTGCCGCTGCACGAACCCCGCCGCCCCTAACGCCGCGAAAACCCCCATCGCCCAGTGCATCAACTTTGCCATCGCCTCGAAGCCGTAGCTCAAGCCGAACAGGTAGAGCATATCCTGCAGCGCGGGAAAGTAGCTCTGGTGCATAAAAGGCAGCTCGACCATCCGCCCCACTTGCAGGTAAATCTTAGGGAACGCCCAGTGATACGCCAGCGCGTCCCACTCGTTTCCGTCAGGGGGAAGAAGACATAAAGCCAGACTCAGCAGCGCAAGGAGCCACGCTACAACTGCCAGAAGTCCCTCCATCACCCCGTGTGGACGGCGGAACGCTTCGCCCCAGGCGAGCCAGCGCGACCTGCGTCCCCCGCTCGCCAGCAGCAACAGGAAGGCTGGGATCAGCGGGGCGAGGGGCACAAGCTCCGTTCCGCCAATCGCCGCCAGCGCGCCCGCCACATACGCCATCAGCCCCAACCCCAGCGCACCGCCGTAGGCAATCTGCTCCAGCAAGTTCGGCGTCCAGCGGCGCATCGCCCGCCCGCCCAGCTCCATCAATACCAGCAGAATGACCAGCCCGAACAGAAGCCCCAGCACGGCGATTAGTGTACCCGCCTTATGATGACCTCACTCGTTGGGCGTTCCCGCCGAAAGGCTCTGCATCTCCGACACTGCTTGCTCGTAGGCTTCCACTTGCTGGCGCATAGGCTGAAGTAGTTCGTCGACGTGTTGAGCGGCGCGGTGGGGCTGCACACTGAGGCGGACGGTCTCTGTGCAGGCGATTTATAGCCCAACAGCACTACACTCGCGCCTTACCTCGGATCCGCCCCACTTCGCGGCGCAGCACCTCCACCACATACTGCAAATCGTCCCAGGTCGTGTCGCGTCCCAGCGTGAAGCGCACGCCTTCCTGCGCCGCCTGTTCGTCCCAGCCCAGCGCGAGCAGCACATGGGAGGGTTCCAGCGAGCCTGCGCTGCACGCTGCGCCACTGCTTGCGCCGATGCCTGCCCTGTCCAGCGCAATCAGTAGGCTGTCGGCAGGGACACCCGCGAACCGAAAGTGCGCGTTGCCCGGCAGCCGCTCAGTCGGATGCCCTGTGAGTATCGCGTCGGGGATAGCATCCAGAACCGCTCGTATGAACTGGTCGCGCAGGCAGGTCAGTCGCTCAGCTTCCGACTCGCGCTTTACCTCGGCGATTTTCACGGCTTCAGCGAACCCCACAATACCCGCGACATTCTCTGTGCCTGCCCTGCGGTCGCGTTCCTGCCCGCCACCCACCATCAGCGGTTGCAGGGGCGTCATCGCCCGCACATAGAGCGCGCCCGCGCCTTTGGGACCGTAAATCTTGTGCGCCGACACACTGAGCAAATCGCACCCTATCGCCTCCACATTCACAGACAACAGCCCGAAGGTCTGCACCGCGTCCACATGGAACCATATGCCCCGCTCCCTGCAGATTCGGGCAATCGCCTCGACAGGTTGCAGCGTGCCGATTTCGTTGTTCGCGTGCATCACTGAGACCAGCCAAGTGTCGTCTCGTATGCGCTCGCGCACGGCGTCGGGGTCTACCTGCCCGTAGCCGTCGACGGGGATGTGTTCCACCGTGTAGCCGAAGGGGATGAGCCACTCGGCGGCGTGCAGCACGCAGTGATGCTCCACCGCTGACACGAGAATATGCCTGCGGTTGGGCGGGGCTTTCAACGCACAGCCGATGACAGCGAGGTTACACGACTCCGTGCCCGACGAGACGAAGCAGATTTCAGCGGGGTCAGCATTCAGCGCGGCGGCGAGCGTCTCCCGCGCGGCGTCAATCGCCATCCGCGCGCGCCTGCCCCAGCAGTGCAGGCTCGACGGATTGCCGAACTCGGTTTTCAAGTACGGCTCCATCGCCCTGCGCACAAGCGGGTCTAAGGGCGTGGTGGCGGCGTGGTCTAAGTAGACGCTGCGCATCAACGGATGAGTTTCCCTGTAACTAATTTGTAGATGTCCAGCGAGAACGCGGTGAGGAAAATCATCAGCACGATGACCAGTCCCGCCATCTGTACCCGCGCCATCGCTTCCGGGCTGAGCTTGCGACGGCGCAACGCCTCGATGGTGAAAATCAGCAGGTAGCCGCCGTCCAGAACGGGAATGGGCAGCAAGTTGATAATCCCCAGCATTACACTGAACTTCGCGGCGAAGTCAGCGACTTCCACCAGCCCCAGTCGCGCCGTCGCGCTCGTCGCGCTGGCAATCGAAATCACGCTCCCCACCTCGTGAATGTTGCCCTGCCCGAAAATCAGGCGGCGCAGCCCGTCCACAATTGCCACCGTCATCCCAACAGTCATCAGCCCCGCATGCGCTAACACCTGATGCAATGGTTCTTTTTTACGCATTACATGCCACATCACGCCAATTTGCCCGATTTTGCGTTTCTCGCCATCGATTTCGGCGTCCACTTCGCGCGGCGTGATGGTGATGGTAAAGGTCTCGCCGTCGCGCTCCATCGTGAGTTGCAGGGGCTTGTTCGCGCTCGCGCGGATAATCTCGCCCGCCTGCTCGGTGGTCTTCACCGGTTGCCCGTTGATGGCGCGCAGCACATCGCCTGTACGCAGCCCTGCCTCCTGCGCGGGCGAGTCGGGCATCACCATGCGCACCTGCGGCGTCGGCTCGTCCAGCGAAGGCAAGCCCGCCGTCATCCCGATAATCACGAACAGGATGAACCCGAACAGCACGCTCGCCACCGGTCCCGCCAGCACGGTCAAAAAGCGTGCATGAAGCGGCTTGGACTGGAAACTGCCCTCGATATGCTCTTCGTCGGGCATCATGCCGGGAATCTTGACGAACCCGCCGATTGGGAACGCGCGAATGGTATAGAGCGTGCCGTCGCGTCCCCGCCACAGCCGCAGCAGGATGGGACCTATACCGATGGCGAACTCCTCGACCTTCATCTTGAACCGCTTGGCGACCCACATATGCCCCAACTCGTGTGCCGCCACCAGCAGCGTGAATATCCCCACTAAGTAGACAATCGTCAGCAACATCGTCTCGTTCCTCTGTATTCCAGTCGCCGCGTCACTGGCAGACTCGGACATATATTATGGCATGTCGCAAGGGGGTAGGCGTAGCATTA
>JAOAES010000071.1 GCA_026416655.1 Fimbriimonadales bacterium | reverse complement strand
CCGCCTCAGCGACATGTTCGGGCTACAGGAACGCAAAGACTACCAAGTCATCGGCGAGCCGACCACCGAAGCCGAAGCCCGCGCCCTCGCCCAGCAAGACCGCGACGAGTTTCAAAAGTGGGCAATCGGTCTCATTCCCCGCGCCCGCCCCTACCAGCAGAAAAAGGGCGCAGACACGGGGATTGACGGCGTATTGTATTTTCAGGACGACCCGCGCGACGCCAAGAAAGCCCTCATTCAGGTCAAGTCGGGCAAGGTGAGCGTAAAAGACATTCGCGAGTTTGCGCAGGTAGTGAAGCGCGAGGGGGCGACTTTGGGGTTGTTTCTGACGCTGGAGCCTCCAACGGAGCCGATGATTCGTGAGGCAGAGCAGGAAGGGTATTACACCACGCCGTTGGGCAATCGGTTGCTGCCCCGCCTGCAGATACGCACCGTCGCGCAACTGCTTGCGGGCGAGGGGTTCCTGATACCGAGTACGGCGTTGCTGATGGGCGTGCAACAAGCCGAGCGCGTTGCCCCCGACGCAGGGCAACAACAGATACCGCTGGAATAAAACGGCAGGAGTTTTCTGAAAAGTGTGGTATAATGGGAGTGCCTACCGTGAAGAGGGCACGGTAGGCGGGCTACTGTCGGTTCGGGCGACAGCAGCAAGGTGATTATACCCCGACTGCCCCACCGCATTAGCCCTCTGAAGCCCTACACTGGGGAAGCCTGCAACCCCATCAACAACAGGCGTGAAGGGTGTCGTTTCAGACCCACCGGGCAGGAATTGCGCGAATGGCGTGGCATACCACAGGTTGGGGCAACAGGAACTTGGAGACACAACAGGAAGGTGGTAGCGGCGGGCGGACTCGAACCGCCGACCCACCGGGTATGAACCGGTTGCTCTGACCAACTGAGCTACGCCGCCCCCTAAAACATTGGTGCGGACGGGGAGACTCGAACTCCCACAGGCTTACGCCCACTAGAACCTGAATCTAGCGTGTCTACCAATTCCACCACGTCCGCACGGGCTATTAATATACCCCAACAGCGGGGGGATGTGTCAAGGGGGTCAACTCATCACCGCCGCTTGCGCGTGGGGCAGGATGCGCTGCACCATCGCCAGCAGGTCGGGCGTGGGCGCAACGCGCTGGGGCACTTCCACCACACGCGCGTGCCCGTTGATGGGCACTTCAAATCGTACAATCGCCTCGCCTGCGTGTCGCTCCAGTATCTGGCGCAGCTGGCGCAGCTGCTCAGGACGGCAATACGGCAGGCGGATGTAGACCTGCGGCGCGTCGCCCGTGTCGGTCGGCTCGGGAACCAGTTCGATATGCTCCGCACGAAACTCGATGGTGCCCCCGCCCTCGCCGTTGCGGTTGCCGAAGTCACTCGACTGCGGCTTGCCCCGAATCAGCACCACGCGGTCTTTCTGAATCGCCTCGCGATACTGCTCGTAGGTGTTGGCAAACACCGTAACGCGAATTGCGCCTGTGAGGTCTTCCACTTGCAGGGTCGCCATCTTCGCGCCTGTTTTTTTGGACACGCGCGTCTGCACGCTGGCGATGATGCCGCCGATAGTAAGCGTTGCGCCCTCGCGCTCCATCGCCTGGGCAATCGGCGTCGCCTTGCCCGACAGCACGCGCATATAGGGGCGTATCGGATGGTCGGAAAGGTACACGCCCAGCAGTTCGCGTTCGAGCGCGAGTTTTTCGGGCGTGCTGAGGTCGTCTACGAGGACGAGCGTGGGCTTGGCAATCGCAACATCCTCCTGCCCCCCACCGTCGAACAGCGAGTTTTGTCCCATCGCCTTTGCACGGGCAAGCGACTGCGCATAGCTGAGAATCGCATCCAGCCCGTTCAGCAGCTGCGCGCGGTTCGGGTGCAGCGATTCGAACGCGCCCGCCTGAATCAACGCCTCCAGCGTCGCACGGTTCAGTGCGCCCGACTCTTGTAAACGTGCCGCGAAATCGAACACATCCTCGAACGCGCCGTTCGCCTCGCGCTCTTTGAGAATCGCCTCGACCGCCGCCTCGCCCACGCCCTTAATCGCGCCCAGCCCGAAGCGAATCGCGTGGTCAAAGTTCGACTGCGTCTTGGCGGCGCGTCGGCGTCCCCGTGCGGGCGCATCCGCCTCACAGTACGGCTCTACTGTGAAGCCTGCATGGCTCTTGTTAATATCAGGCGATAAGACGCGAATGCCCATCGTCTGACATTCATCGATGAAGTTCGTAATCTTGTCGGTCTTGTCCTTGAACACCGCCATCAGCGCTGCCATATACTCCACGGGGTAGTTCGCCTTCAGATACGCGGTTTGATAGGCGACATGGGCATAGCAGACGGCGTGCGCTTTATTGAAGGCGTAGCCCGCGAACGGTTCGATCAGGTCGAACAAGCGGTTCGCCTCTTCTTCGTCGATGCCTTTCGCCTTCGCGCCTTCCACGAACTCGGCGCGCATACGCTTCATCTCTTCGGGCTTCTTCTTGCCCATTGCGCGGCGCAGGATGTCCGCCTTGCCCAGCGAGAAACCTGCCAGCGCTTGCACGACCTTTAGCACCTGGTCTTGATACACAATCACGCCGTAGGTCTCCTTGAGGATTGGCTCCAGCCAGGGGTGGGGGTACTCAATCCGCTCGCGCCCATGCTTACGGTTGATGTAGGTGGGGATGTGATCCATCGGACCGGGGCGATAGAGGGCGACCATCGCGGCGAGTTCGCGCACGTTTTGGGGGCGCAGCTCGCGGATGTAGCGACGCATGCCCGCGCTTTCCAGCTGGAACACGCCCGTCGTGTCGCCGCGTCCGAGCATCTCGTAGGTTTTGGCGTCGTCGAGGGGCAAGTTGCGCACATCGATCTCGATACCGCGCGTGCGCTTGATGTTCTCCACCGTCTGCGCCAGTGCGGAAAGGTTCGACAGCCCCAGAAAGTCCATCTTGAGCAGCCCGATTTGCTCCAGTGCGCCCATATGATACTGCGTCACGGGTTCGCCGTCCGCCGAACGAGCCAGGGGCACATGCTCCACCAGCGGGTCTTTGGAGATAACCACGCCTGCCGCATGCACGCTCGCGTTGCGCGTGATGCCCTCCAGTTTTCTCGCCATGTCGATGAGTTTGCGCGCTTCGGGGTTGCGCTCGTACTCCTGCTTCACTTCGGCAATCGAGAGGGCTTTCTCGATGGTCATGCCGGGCTGCGTGGGGATGGCTTTCGCGAGGCGGTCTACCAGCGCAGGGGAGATGTTCATCACGCGGGCGACATCGCGCAAAGCGGCTTTCGCTGCCAATGTACCAAAAGTGATAATCTGCGCCACACGGTCTTGACCGTACTTCTCGCGCACATATTTAATCACAAGGTCGCGCCGCGCGTCCTCGAAGTCCATGTCGATATCGGGCATCTGGATGCGTTCTGGGTTCAGGAACCGCTCGAAGGTCAGGTCGTACTCGATAGGGTCGATGTCGGTGATGCCGATGCAGTAGGAGACGAAGCTGCCTGCCGCCGAGCCGCGCACGCCGAAGTAGACGCCCTCGCGTCGGGCGAACTGCGCAAAGTCGCGCACAATCAGAAAGTAGGGCGCGAAGCCCGTCGTTTCAATCACCGATAGCTCGTACTCGAGGCGTTCGGTGTGCGTCTCGTTGTAGTGGGGGATCAGACGCGGCAACGCCTCGTAGCACAAGTCGCGCAGGTGCTGCATCGCCGTTTTGCCCTCGGGCAGGTCCGGTGCAGGGAGTTGCACGCGCCCGAACTCCAAGTGCAGGTTGCATCGCTCGGCGACTTCCAGCGTGTTGGCAAGCGCGGCAGGATGGTCAGGGAACAGCTGCGCCATCTCCTGCGCGGACTTCACATAAAACTCCTGCGTGCCGAACTTGAGGCGGTCTGGCTTGTCTAAGGTGGAGCCAGTCTGCACACACAGCAACACATCGTGCATTTCAGCGTCTTCGCGGGTGAGGTAGTGCGCGTCGTTGGTCGCCAAGAGCGGCAAGCGGTACTGCTCAGCGAGCCGCAGCAGTCCCGCGTTCACCTTGCGCTGTTCGGGCAGACCGTGGTCTTGCAGCTCAATGTAGAAATTCTCGCGCCCGAAGATGTCCAGATACTCCTCCAGCAGGCGGCGCGCCTTGTCAAAATCGTCCTTGAGCAGTGCGTCGGGAATCTCGCCCGCCAGACAGGAGGAGGTCGCAATCAGCCCCTGCGCATGTTCACGCAGAATCTGCTTGTCCACGCGCGGCTTGTAGTAGAATCCCTCTAAGTTCGCAATCGTGCTGAGGCGAATCAGGTTTTTGTAGCCCACCTCGTCCTTTGCCAGGAGCAGCAGGTGGTAGCTGGTCTGGTCTTGCTTGGTTTTGTCTTTGATGCTGCGCGGCGCGAGGTAGACCTCGCAGCCAATGATGGGCTTGACGCCTGCCGCATGACAGGCATTGTAGAAGTCGATCGCGCCATACAGCACGCCGTGGTCAGAAATCGCGACGGCGGGCATACCGAAGTCCGCCACTCGCTTGACCAGCTCCTTGATGCGCGTCGCCCCGTCTAATAAGCTAAACTCTGTGTGCAGATGTAGATGAACAAATCCCGCTTCCATGCGAAACCTCCCAAGATGTTGTAGGTAGGATTCGCGCTGGCTGGGGGGAGTCCTGCCGGTTTAGGGGGGCTATGTCAGCCGTTTCCGAGCCGCTGAGGCTTGCCTTTGGAACCAGCGACAGGAGCCGGAAGCCATAACCACTTCGCAAAGGGAATCTGGGACGCGCGCCCGGGCGGTGTGAACGGCGACGACTGCGTGGACGACAGCGACCTGCTCGCGGTGCTGTTCGCCTTCGGTTGCGGTGCAGAGGATGCAAACGGCGACGGGGCAGTAGACGACGCTGAGCTGCTGGAGGTGCTGTTCCACTTCGATAGCAGAGGCTGAGACCACGGCGTTTCGGACGCCGTTTCTCCGCAACGGGACATGGGCAGACTCTTCGCTCTAAGGTTCCCCCCCACCGCCGTGCGGAGGGGGGAACCGAAGCCAGCATGTTTCCCCTACTACTCCAGGGAACCATAAGAGGGGAGTAGACGGGGGATTATCCTGTCCCCATCAGCGCGGTCTGCCAGAGTCCGTAGCCGACGCCATAGCGGGCGCGCGCGCCGTACAGCACCTTGTCGCGCATGAACACCTGCTCGCTGTCGGGCTTATCCAGCGCGGCGAACTCCAGGGGCACATCCCGCCGCTCCTGCAACACAACTGCCCGCATCGCCCGCGAAGTGTCCAGCAGGAACCACTTGTTCTCGTGCGCGCCCGTGATATAGTGCGACACAATCAGGCGCAGCTTGCCCTGCAGCACATTCCGATAGGGCGTGAAGTTGTTCGTCGTGTTCACCTGCACCACAATCGGCGACTCCAGCAGCTCCATCGCCAGCCACTGCAGCTTGGGACCGACCAGCAGCGTGTCGGGCATAATCCCCATCGGGCGTCCCCGGTCGTCCTTGAACTGCATCATCTGTGCCATCGCAGCTTGCAGGCTGTTTGTGGAGAGCGCGCCGTTGTAGACGTTGCTTTGCAGCCCGCTATCGCCCTCTTTGTGGTCGGTATCGAACAGGAACTGTCCATCGTAGCACCGCCCGTCGATGCCTCCGCGTATCAACGCTTCGATGACGAGCTGCTCTTTATGGCGCACGGCTTCCCGCGCCAGGTCGCGCACGCGCAGCCGGATCATGTCGTACTGCTCGTCCTCCAGCGCGCGCCGGTCGACGGCGATAGACGCCTCCCACACCTGGTCGCTGATAGCATATTCGTACACGCCCAGCCCTGCGGGCTGGCGCTCGTCGACGAACTCGCGCATCACGGGCACGCTGCCCAGCCAGCCGTATTTCTGCACGGGCAGGTTCGTGCGCACGATGGTGGCAATCTGGGACGTGATGCTCGCTTCATCCAGCTGGCGATAGGCGCGGAAGAACTCCGTGCGCAGCCCCGCCTCCACCAGCGAGAGCAAATCGCTTCGCACTAACGGCATCCTGGCTCACCTCCTCACACCGTGTGATTGTCGATCCGGATCCGCACGCGGTTGCCGTCCAACAGTTCGACCACTGTGCCGACGAGGACGTTGTGCGTGCTGGTTTTGGCGACCTCGTTATCGCTGATAGCGCGCACGGTTGCGCCCACATCCGCCTGCGTATAGCTGCCGCTCCGGTTGTAGACGAAGCTTCCGCGCTTGACGACACGACAGCGTTTATCGCCGTTGCCGCTGCCGGTGTTGTCCACACTCTCGAACGCCACGCCCACAAAGCGCAGCCCGGCGGCGTCGTTTGCGGGGATCAGATAGCCCGAGCTGTCCACGCACACCAGCGCGCCTTTCCAGATTTTCGCGTTCGCCTTCACAGGATAGGCGATAATCAAGCCCTCGCGTTCGTGGGCTTCGTAGGGTTGGGTAAGTGCCGGCATGGTTATTGTGCCTCCTTCTGCAGAATCTCAGCGGGGTTCATATCGGGGAACGCGCGGCGCAGGAACTCCAGTGCGTCCGCGCTGAAGCTCGGCGTATCGGTTTCAGGCGTCGGGGCAAGCTCGCTCAGCAGATTCTGCGGGGGCAGACTGCTGACAAACTGGCGGAACAGCTCGGCAACAGAGGTCGTTTCGCCGCTGAACTGCACCGGTGCGTCGCCATGCAACAGAATCGCCTCCGCCAGCGGCGCGAGCGCAGGGGGCAACTGTCCGCGCAGACTCCACTGCTGAATCTGCTCGTGCGCTTCCCGACGGCGCAATTCGGCTTCCAGCTCGCGAATGCGAGATTCCAACGGCTCGAGGTGTGCAGGCGTCCCTGCCGACGGCTCACTGTGGCGTAGCGGCGGCGTCCCCGCCGACGAATCGCGAATTTCGACTGTTTCCAATTGAGTCACCTCCTCAGTGTGAGTTCGGAATATATCGGCAGCGCGTGCGTAGCTGTCGGCGCCCTTCGTTGGCGGGACGCCGACGCTACGCGCCTCCGTCGCAGCGTGGAACAGTTGCGCACTCGGCACACGGGGGCTTGCTGTGATGGAGACCTCCCGCAGGTGGCGCAGGTCGCGGCTTAGCCCCACGCTCAGCCCGCGCAGGCGCAAACGGCGTAGCAACGCATCCGCCTCAGGAAACAGCGCCAGCCTGCCGTACAGCGCATCGCCCTGCCGCCACACACGCACCAGCCAGCCCAACACGAGTGGCGATGGGCGATGCTCCACCAGTATCGGCAC
>JAOAES010000069.1 GCA_026416655.1 Fimbriimonadales bacterium | reverse complement strand
GGCGGATGCATTCGCACTCGAATGGCGTGCGGAGCCTGTAAGCGACGCCGAGAACGCGCCCCTGCGCTATGTGTTGTACCAACCTGAAGCTGAGCGCAAGCGCGAGGCGGAATATCGCGCCGTGCTTGGAATGGACATCATCGACCTCGTGCGCGAGGCGTTGAAACTCATCCCGCCCGATTTGCTGGAGCGCAGCTACGAGGACTTCTGCGCGCTGATGGGGCTCACGCTGGATGCCAGCGGTCGGTCCCCCTCCGCAAAGGGGACGCTGCGCCCGCAAGTTTCGCTGCCGAAGCCCGCCGAGACGCAGGGGGCGCGCGCACAGGCGTTGCTCGCGGCGCGCCATCGTTTGCTCGAAGGCGCCGCGCGTACACCAGAGGGCTTGTTCACGCTGCGCATGCTCGCCACGCTCACCGACGCCGAATGGCGCGACCTGCGCACAAAAGGATGCCTGCGCCTCTCGCCCGACCACCTACCCCCTGTATGGCGTCGACAGTGGGAACAAGACTGTGTTCGGCTGCACGGATACACTATAGAGGAAGTCGAGCAGCACCAGTCGCCCAAAGCGAACCCGAATGCCGTTTACACGGGGATTGACACGCTGCCAAGCCTCAAAGCCGTGCTGGAAGGCGATTATTATTTCGATTGCCTCTATGACGCCCGAACGATGCAACTCAAAGCGCACCAGACGATTTACACCAGCGACAGCGCCTCTATGCCGGGGCTTATTGAATTGGACGGCTTGCACTTGTTGCAGGCGATTACCACCGCCGATAAATCACACGCTTTCGAAACGCCCGACTGGCTCGCCCAAACGCCCGATTACCCCATTCAGCGCATCACGGAGAAGGCGTGGGCGGAAGCGATTCCGCGCCAGTGGGTCGACTGGCTGAGTTTCCACATCGTTGAAGGGCTACAAAGCGCAGGCGCGGAGGGGATAGGCGAGTTCTATCCGCTAAGCGTGAGCGTTGCTGAAGGCAAGGTGCGCTGGCGCGAGCTACTGCAGGAACTGATTCAATTTTACACGCTGGAGCGGCGCGAGGGCGTGTGGCTCTTCCAAGCGCGGGCGCGATATCCGGGGCGTGCTATCGACGCGCCCGCTTTCCGACTGACCCCCCTCTTCGCTGCGCCTCTACCCACGCTGGACGCGCTGGCGGCTCTTGCGAGTCGGCTCAGCATCCAACAAATCGCGGCGCTGGCGCAAACGCGCAGAACCTACCTGTTGCATTACGAGCTCGAAAGCCTCCAGAAACACTACCACATGGATGCGTGGGCGGACAACCTGCGAATAGTGGGCGAACACAAGCGACACTACTACGCGCTGCTGTGGTACGCCGCGCTGAATGCCACGCAACGCGCCGCCCTGCAGCGCGGGCTGCCCATCCCCTACAGCGCGATGACGCCGCCCCAACGCACCCTGTTTGAGACGGCTATTCACGCCGACGACTTCATCTGCGCACAACCGACGCCCATCGACCCCGAAAACGCCCGCGCCCTATTCAAACTGGAGCAGGGGGAACAGGAGGTGAATATGGCTTTAGAAAAGCAAACCAAGTGGATGTTCCGACGCAGCTATCGGTTGAGCTTCTATAACGACCAGGAATCTCGTTACGTTTTCGAGTTCTCTTATCTTCTGCCAGATGAGCGAGAGGCTGATCGAGGAGCCAACCAACCGACAGAGACACGCTGACGCTTGCACACTTTGTAGGTTGGCGGCAAAAATGGCTACTCCGCCAGCATCGGGTCATACAGTAGCCTGCCGCAGCTCTCGCAGGCAATCAGTGCGTCCTCGTTCTGGAGGCGTTTGAGTGTGTACGGTGTGAGCAGGGTGTGGCACACGGAGCAGGCGTTCTGCTCGACGACAGCGACAGCGGTGCCGCCGAGCCGTTCGCGCAGCTGTTCGTAGCGGGCGAGCGGCTCGGAGTCGATCTGCGCCGCCAGCTCCGCCCGCTCGCGCATATGGAACTCAATCTCCGATTCCAGCACCGCTTTGCGCTGGCGGTAGTCCTCCACATGCGCCTGATACAGTCGCTCAGCGTGTTCCAAATCGCGTTCCGCCTTGTCAATGTCCTGCTTCATCGTTTCCATCTGTTCCCAGATGCGGAGCATCTCGGCGTCCATCTCCTCACGGGCTTGCTTCGCCTGCTCGATTTCGTGTTGCAGGAGCTGCAGTTCCCGTGGGTTTGAAATGCGCCCGGAATAGAGGTCGGCTTCCATCTGGCGCACGCGCTCGTCGAACGCCTGCAAACGCAGCTCCTGGTCGGTCGCAGTGGCGTGGATCTCCTGATAGCGCGCCTTGATCTGCTCCAGACGCTGGCGTGAACGCTCGATAGCGACGCGGACTCGTTCCCCGTCGTCCAGCCCAGCAACCTCCGCACGCAGGCGATCGATGTAGTGGTCGAGTGCCTGCAGGTCGCGCAACAGGCTCATGTGTCGGTGCATCGCTTACTCCAGCAGGTAAGAGCGTGCCTTCTTCGTGATGGGCTTACCGATGTCTTCCTCTTTGAGGTGCCACACCGGCGAGCCACGATGGAGTTCGAAGCATGGATACGCGCTCAGCACGGACGCGGTGCGCTCGCGCCGGGTGCGGCGCACGATGTTCAACTCGTTGTGCAGGGTCAGGAAGTCCGCCCCGCGCGGATGGTCGCGCATCAGCTCAATCAGCAGGTGATAGGTGGACATCGCGTCCGCCTGCGCCTGTAGGTTCAGCAAGCGTTCGTAGCGCGACGCCGAAATCGCCAGCAGCGGATCCACCTCGCCCGTGTAGCGGAACCGATACACATCGGGCTGGTCGGTACGCTCCAGCATGAAAATCGCGCCCGAAATCGGGTCTAACTCAGCGAACTTATCGAACAGCCCGTAAATCAGGCGCGTCTCGTGGTTGAGCCATACCTCATACGCCTGGTCGTTCTCGTCGATAAAGGTCAGCTGCTGCAGGGGAGGCTCGTCGGGCAGGAAGCCCAGCGGAATCTGGCAGAGCGGAATCGTGCCCAAATCCTTATGCGGCGGGCGCAGCACGATACGCACCGCGTCGGGAACCTGGTCGGGATAGGCGGGCGTCTCCTCGTCCAGCACATCCTGCGCCCGCACATCCAGCACCTCATCGCGTAGCGATTTCGGATAGCCCTCAGGGTCGATGAGCACGTCGTAACGGTCGCCCTCCTCGTTGCGGATGTCGGGCAGCTCAGGGAACTCGAACACGGAGGGCACGGTGCGCACATATTCGGGCACATCCGACTCGCGCCCGAAGCGGTCGAAGCCAAACCACACCAGTCGCCCATCGCTCCAGAGCGCGTTGACCAGCGTGTCGAGGTCTTCCCGGAAAGTGCGGCTCTTGGGCGTGACCTCGAACAGTTCCTCAAGCAGTCGCGACGCGCGGGCGATGCCCTTGGTCTTGAGCAGATTCGCCACAATATGCTCCACTTCGTCTTGGCGCAGTTCGAGGGGCTGGGTCTCTTCGGCGGGCATCGCCTGCAGCCACTCTTGAATCTGCGCTTTCGCGCTGGCGAGCCACTGCTTGGCAACATCAGCGGGATACCAGTTGCCGTCGCTGCCCCATACATATGCGCCAGAGTTCAGCACAGCTTCATAAAGCGCCACACCGTCATAGGGGAACACCCAGCGCGGATCGGGATCCAGCGTGAAATACCAGCCCAGGAACCCCACGACGCGATTAGACACAGGTTCGTTTAGTTTCTTGAGAAACTCTACCGCGACTTCGGGGCGCGTCCAGTCCATGCCCCGTCCCAACTGTACGTAGCGTTCCACCTCGTCCCATTTCAGGTCGTTGTAGAACAGCGCGTCGTGAACGGCGCGCTCGCGCTCTTCAGGGCGTTCCCACTCGTAGGGGATTGGCTCAATCCAGTCGGGGACGAACAACCATTCACGCAGACCGATGCGGTTGTCGGAAGTAATGAACAGTGTTTCGGAGCCGTGCGCCATCTGCGGCAAAATGTCCTCATAATACTCATAAGAGCGGCGATAGTGATTGCCCAGTTCGTAAGCGATGGCGGTGCGGGAGACAGGCGCGCCGACTGCCCGCACAATCCGCTCGATCATCGCCAGGGTCGGCGAGTAGCGGTGCGCCTTGCGATACAGAGGCTGCCAGCGCCGCTCCTCTTGAAAGAACTTTTCGGGCATGTTCAGCAACAGCGCGCGCAACTCCGCCGAGCTTAGCCCCAGATGCGCAACGCGCTCGCGTATCTCGTTCGTGCGCAGAGGCATCGGCTCCTCTTGCATAAACGCCTGCAACACTTCACGCGCCAAATAGTCTAAATCCAACCGCGTCGAGGTTTCCGTCAATACCATAGGCGTATCCCGCGCAAGAGTATACCTAATCCACACAACCTCAGGAATAATCTGGCAGCCTTGCCCAAACTTGACGACGAACGGCGCAGCGAGATTATCGGTCTTCACGTTGAGCAGCACGAGAAAAGCAAATGAAGGCGCGCCTCGGCGGCGCGCCCTGAGACACGAAAGGATTTCGGGCGTGAGGCACTGATTACTTCTCGAACTCCACCTTCACCGCCTTCGGCTTCGCCGACTCGGCTTTCGGCAAGCGCACCTCCAGAACGCCGTTCTTGTACACGGCTTTCACTTTATTCTCGTCAATCGCGGCAGGCAGCGTGTAGGATACTGTGAACTTACCGTAGCCGCCCATGCGACTGACATAGTGCGCTTGCACGTTCTCGCCCTCAATCAGCGCCTTTCGCTCGCCCGATACCGTCAGCGTGTTGTTCGAAAGCTCCACATGGAGATCTTTCTCCGACACGCCCGGCGCGGTCACGAACACCACGAACTCATCGGGCGTCTCGTAGACATCGAGCGCAGGCGAGAACTCAAACTCCTGAGCGGTCGCCAGAGTCGGTCGCCAATCGAAGAAACGGCTGAACAGGTCATCCATCTCGCGTCGGAACTGTTCCATCTCGCGGAACGGATTCCAGCGCACCACAGCATTCTCAGGCTCACGTCGTGCCAGTAATCGCATCATCATCCCTCCTTCTTAGTGTGTTTGTGGAAGGTCTCTTGAGTGCCTTCCACTCAAGTTTACGATTCGGGGCGTCGAAAAGTTCCCGCGAAATCGGGTCAGGTAGGAAAAATTGTCCGCAGATTGGGGGGCGCGCCGCGGACGCACCCCGACATACAGCGCGAACGGTGGCATGTACACGGGGATACCGTAGGGGCGCGTCCGCGACGCGCCCCTCACGACGCGCCCTGCAATAACAGGAATTCCTCCTCCCTCCGCGAACCCAATACTATGCTTCGCAGAAGCGCGACGCTGGTGTTTTGGCTACTCTTCGCGCTTATCCACGCCCAAACGCTTCAAGCAGAGATTGACGCGCTGTTGGAAGTCGACTGGCTGCGCTACGGCTATTGTGGCGTGGTGGTGCGCGATGTGCAATCGGGCGAGACGCTCTACCGCCGTGATGCGGAACGGATGCTCATCCCCGCCTCGAACATGAAACTCCTCGTCACGGCGGCGGCGATTCACTTGCTGGGACCCGACTATCGGTTTCGTACGCGCGTCTGGGCGCAGGGAACACTCCTGCCCGACGGGACACTACAGGGCGATTTGATTCTACAGGGGCTGGGCGACGCCACGCTCGAGTGGCGCGATTTGCAAACGCTGGCGCGGAAGGTGCGCGAAGCGGGTGTGCAGCGCGTGCGGGGCTACCTGCTCTACGACGATTCGTGGCTGGACGCCGACCGCTATGGGTTCGGCTGGAGCAGCGATGACGAACCCTACGGTTATCAAGCGCAGATGAGCGCGCTCTGCGCCGAACGCAACGCCGTGCGCCTGTACGCCAAGCCCGCCGCACAGGTAGGCGAACCTGCCCAGATTCGAGTGGAGCCAGAAACAGACTATGTAGAGATTGTGAACCTCACGCGCACCGTCGCACAGGGAACGCGCGATACCTCCCTTGACGCCACTCGCACCCGCGCCCGCAACCAGATTATCGTGTACGGGGCGATAGCGCAGGGGGCTCAAGAGGTCTCGCTCGGCAGATATTCCGTGGAAAACCCGCCGCACTATGCCGCACATCTGTTCCGAAACGCGCTGCAGCAGGCAGGCGTGACGGTGGAAAAGGGAATCGTGCCGAATATGACGCCGCTGCCCGCCCCTGATGCCAACACAACGCCTGATGCGACTCGGCTCGTTGCCGAACATGTTTCGGCGCCGCTTCGGGAAGTGATTGCGCTCATCAACAAGCCCAGCGACAACCTGCTGACGGAGATTACTCTCAAGGTGATTGGCAAGGAAAAGCGCGGCGTGGGCACCACGCAGGCTGGCGTTCAGGCGGTGCGCGAGTTCTTGCAGCAGGCGGGGCTGGAGATGGGCGCAGCGCACCTCGTGGATGGATCGGGTCTGTCGCGCATCAACGGCGTCAGCCCAGAAAACTTCGTGCGCCTGCTGGAGTATATGCACCGCTCGCTCCACGCGGAGGCGTTTCGGGACTCGCTGCCCGTGTACGGCGTGGACGGCACGCTGCGCAACCGCCTGCGCGGGACGCTTGTTCAGGGCAACGGCTTCGCGAAGACGGGCAGCCTCAATCGCGTGAGTAGCCTGTCGGGCTACCTGCGCACAAAAAGCGGGCGATACCTCGCCTTCTCCATCATCATGAACGCCTACAACGCCTCCGCTGCCGACGCTCGCACCCTGCAGGATAAACTCGTGCAGCTCCTGTGGGAGCGGCTGTAGCCGTCAGCGCACGGTTCCCCGAATCGCCGTCACGCTATCGATACCGTTTTCTTGCAGGTACGCGGCAAGCCCCTGTGCGACCTCCTGGGCAAGTGTGGGCTGGACATAGTTCGCCGTGCCGATTTGCACTGCGTGCGCGCCAAGCAGAATGAACTCAAGGGCGTCGTCTACGCTGCTGATGCCGCCGACCCCGATGAGCGGCGTCTCGGGCAGGGATTGACGCACACGCCAGAGGTGATACAGCGCAATCGGCTTGACGGCAGGACCCGACAAGCCCCCTACCTTGCTGGCAAGGCGGAACTGACGCGTGCGGGCGTCAACGGCGACACCCAGCACGGTATTGATGAGGCACAAGATGTCTGCGCCCGCTTGAACCGCCGCCTGAGCAATCGGCGTGATGTCGCCCACATTCGGAGAGAGCTTTGCAATCAGAGGCAAATCGGTCGCCTGTCGCACAGCGGCTACGACCTGCGCGGTCAGCTCTGGATGAACGCCGTATTCCATCCCGCCCCGCGCTTGATTGGGACACGAAAGGTTCAGCTCCAGCGCCGCGACGCCCTCTGCGCGGCTGAGCTTCATCGCTACCTGCACATACTCCTCGATAGTCTCCCCCGCAACGCTGGCGACAATCGGCGTGCCGTACTCGCGCAAGCGCGGCAGGGTCTCCAGAATGAACGCCTCCACGCCGTCGTTTTGTAACCCGATGGCGTTGAGCATGCCCGCGGGCGTCTCTGCGACACGCGGCGGCGGGTTGCCCATACGCGGCGCGAGCGTCAGGCTCTTCGTGACGATTGCCCCCAGCTGCGTGAGGTCTACCAGGTCGCGATAGTCCAGCCCATAGCCGAAGGTTCCCGCCGCGACCATCACGGGATTGCGTAGGCGCAGCCTGCCCAGCGCAACGCTCAGGTCAGGCGTCATTCCCAGACCACCTCCTCCGCCCAGAATACAGGACCCTCTGTGCAGGCGCGCTTGTACCACGCGCCGCCGTCAGGCGTGTTCACCTTCACGGCGCACCCCAGACACACACCCGTCCCACACGGCATCGGCGCGTCCAGCGAAATCTGGCATGGAACGCCCCGCGCCGTGCAGAGCTGCGCAACCGCTTGTAGCATGCGGTTCGGACCGCAGGCATAAACCGCCGACTCGATCGGCTCATTCAACGCCATCTCCAGCAGCGAGGTGACATAGCCCTTGTAGCCTTTTGAGCCGTCATCGGTCGCCACGCGCACCTCTGCGCCCAGCGCACGGAACTCGTCCATGCCCACCAGCAAGTCCGCACGGCGCGCCCCCTCCAGTATCAAAATCTGCTCACCAGATTGCAAGGTAGGCGCGAGCCGGGCGGCAAAAAAGCACAACGGCGGCGCGCCGACCCCGCCCGCCACTAAGATATGCCGCCGCGCTGACCGCACCGGCTGAAAATAGCTCCCCAGCGGCCCCAGTGTCTGCACCGTCGAGCCGATGGGCTTAAGAGAAAGCAGTTCCGTGAACGCGCTCTGCACCGAGTAGAGGATGCTGAACACGCCCTTGTCGGGATTTGCCCGCAAGATACTGTAGGGGCGTCGCCACAGGGGGGCGTGCGTGCGCATCGGGCGCAACATCACAAACTGTCCGGGCGTCGCGCCCTGAGCGATAGGCGGCGCATGCAGAATCAACTCATACAGGTTCGCCCCACGCCGCCGATGCTCTACCACCATAGCAGGCAGCTCATACCGAGTCATCGGCTACAGTGTACCCGCCGTTGGATTGAGGGACGGTGTTATTCTGAGGTATCATTCGCGATACTGAGCCGTCTAAGGCAACAGGAGGAGACGACCATGCGTTCAATCATAGCGCTGAGTGGCGTTGTAGCGGTGCTGTTGTGTGGGTGCGGCGGCGACGCAAACTCAAGACCACCCGAGGAGGCATCTCAACCCGTGCAAATCAGTTCCGAAGCGCAGTCGGCGAATCTGCAGTTCGCCACACGCATGCTGACCCAGTTGGATAACCCCGCAGAAGGAGCGAACCTGTGCTTCTCTCCGCTCTCGCTCTCGATCGCGTTAAGTATGGTGCTGAACGGCGCCGCCGGTGAGACCTACGATGCTATCGCCCAGACGCTGGGCTACGCCGCGATGAAAGTAGACGCCATCAATCAGCAAGGGCGTGCGCTGAACCAGCTGCTCAAGCCCCGCGACCCCGAAGTCACAATCCATGGGGCGAACAGCCTCTGGATTCAACAGGGCTTCGAGGTTAAACGGGACTTCCTGCAGTCGCTATTGACCTTCTACGAGACACGCACAGAGTCTGTGGACTTCAGGGGGGACTCAGAAGCGGCGGCGAGCCGAATCAACCGCTGGGTCGAAGAGCAGACGCAGGGGCTGATTACGAAACTGTTCGAGTCCGGCGACTTCGACGACGCCACGCGCCTCGCGCTTGTGAACACGCTCTATTTCGAGGGCAAGTGGCAATATCCGTTCAGCAAAGAGGCGACACGCGACGAGCCGTTTTACCTGGAGAACGGCAAAACGAAACAGGTTCCGATGATGGTTCTCTCGAAGCAGTTGCCCTACTGCAAGGGCGAAGGCTTCCAGGCAGTTGCGTTGCCCTATGGGAAAGGCGACTATCGGTTCTACCTGTTCCTGCCCGATAAGGGTGCTAAGGTCGCCGAGCTGTGTGGGCGGTTCAACCCCGAAAACTGGCGGGAATGGACCGCAGGATTCCGCCTTGCGGAAGGCGTGCTGAAGATGCCGCGCTTCAAAGTTGAGGCGACCTACGACCTGAAATCGCCGCTCAGCGCGTTGGGCATGGGCATCGCTTTTGATCCCGCCCGCGCCGACTTCAGTCGCATCGCCGACGTCGCGCCTGACCGGCTCTTCATCCAGAAAGCCATCCAGAAGGTCGTGGTAGAAGTGGATGAGGAGGGCACCAAAGCCGCCGCCGCAACGGGGGTTACCGTTGGGGTGACCTCTGCGCCCGCCGAGCAGTTCGAACTGGTCGCCGACCGCCCGTTCCTGTTCGTGATAGCGCATCAGCCGACGGGAACGATTCTGTTTATGGGGATCGTGCGGGAGCCATAAGGTACTCTTTACGCTGTGCGTGAGGAGTTAGTCTGGCTCGACGAGGAGGCGACTCGCCCGGCGAATCCGCTCCAGGCGACGTTGGAGTTCGTGGGCGCGCTGGGACTGCTGCTGTTCGCCAGCGGACGCGCGCTGCTACAGGGACGCATCGAGCTGCGCGAGACGATTCACCAGATGGCGTTCATCGGCGCAGCGTCCGCGCCGATAGTCGCGCTCACCAGCGCGTTCACGGGCGCGGTGGTGACGCTCTATTCGGCGTCGCTGATGGTGGATGTGGGGGGTGGGGGCTTCGTGGGCGGCGCGATTGCGCTCGCGATGACGCGCGAACTCGCGCCCATCCTCACGGGGATTATGGTGACGGCGCGATGCGGCTCGGCAATCGCGGCGCAACTCGGCACGATGAAAATCACCGAGCAGATCGACGCCCTGCGCGCCCTCGCAGTCAGCCCCATCCAGTATCTGGTTATC
>JAOAES010000046.1 GCA_026416655.1 Fimbriimonadales bacterium | reverse complement strand
CTGCTGTTCACGCCGCCGGGCGATGATTCGTTCGTGTTCATCACGCCCGCGCCACGCCTCAGCGTCTCCTGCACCGTCGACCAGGAGCGAGAACAACACACAAACTTCGGCGCACGCTGGACGACTACGCACCGCGCCACGATTCGGGTGCAGAACCTGAACGAGCAGCCCATGCGCTTGACCGTGCGCCTGCGCTTTATCGGGCACTACAAGGGCGCCACACGCGAGCCGAAACGGCTCACTGCCAAGACCATCGAGGATGCCCAGTTTTGGGACTGGTACTACCGCAATCGCCTGTACCTGAACCCCTACACGGAGATTGTATGGGATGTGGAAGTTCCACCGGGCGCGAGCGAGTGGCAGTTCCGCTTCGAGCGCAGAGGGGTGCAGTGAGCTTTTAGCCGCTACTGCGCCGCTTTGACGATGGCGTCCATCTCCTCCAGCGCGCGTCCCGTGCCAATCGCCACGCAGGAGAGCGGGTCTTCTGCGATATAGACGGGGATGCCGGTGGCGTGCTGGAGGAGTTTATCGAAGCCGCGCAGCAGCGCGCCGCCACCCGTCAACACGATGCCCCGCTCGATAATGTCGGAAGCCAGCTCCGGCGGCGTCTCTTCCAGCACCGAGCGCACCTTCTCCACAATCTGGTTCACCGGCTCCGTCAGCGATTCGCGAATCTCTTCGGAGTGGATGACCACTGTGCGGGGTAGCCCTTCCACCAGGTCGCGCCCGCGCACCTCCATCGTCAGCTCCTGCTGCAGGGGGTAGGCAGAGCCGATGCGCACCTTTATCTCTTCCGCCGTGCGCTCGCCAATCATCAGGTTGTAAGCGTGGCGTACATGGCGCATGATTGCCTCATCGAGTTTGTTGCCCGCGACGCGAATGCTGCGACTGATGACGATTCCGCCCAGCGAGATGACGGCGATGTCGGTCGTGCCACCGCCGATGTCCACCACCATGTTGCCGCCGGGTTGGCTGATGGGCAGTCCCGCGCCGATTGCCGCCGCCATCGGCTCTTCGATGAGGTGAACCTCGCCTGCGCCCGCCTCTTTAGCGGCTTGAATCACGGCGCGTCGCTCCACATCGGTCGCGCTGGAGGGCACGCACACCAGCATGCGCGGCGCGAACAACCGTCGCTTGCCGAGAATCTTGTTAATCACATAGCGTAGCATCTCCAGCGTGATGGTGTAGTCCGCAATCACGCCGTTCACGAGGGGCTTGACGGCGGTGATGTTGCCCGGCGTGCGTCCGAGCATCAGGCGCGCGTCCTCGCCAACCGCCAGCACTTTGCCGGATGGCTGCGAGATGGCAACCACCGACGGCTCGCGCAGCACAATCCCGCGCCCCCGCTGATAGACCAGCAGGTTCGCCGTGCCTAAATCCACGCCCAGCTCGGTGTGCAGCCGAAACATACTCACGGAGTCTGTTGTACCTCCTCGATAAGCGGCGTTGCAAGCGCGTAGGGCTTCACGCGCTCAATTTGCGCGCCCAGCGACTGGAGTTTCTGCTCCAGCAATTCGTAGCCGCGATCGATGTGTTCAATCTCCTCGATGGTGGTTTCGCCCTGCGCTGCGAGGGCAGCCACCACCAGCGCTGCGCCGCCGCGCAAATCGGTCGCCCGCACCCGCGCGCCCTTGAGCTTCTCCACGCCGCGAATGAGGATGGTGCGCCCTTCCGCGACGATGTCCGCGCCCATCTTCTGCAGCTCCGGCACATGCTGCGTGCGGTTCTCGTAGATGGTCTCCAGCACTTTGGACGCACCGTCGGCGAGCGTGAGCAGTGCGCACATCGGCTGCTGCAGGTCGGTGGGGAAGCCCGGGTAGGGCATCGTGCGGATATCGAGCGGCTTGGGGCGGTCGGTCGCCCGGACGCGGACGCTATCCTCGGTCTCCTGCACCTGCACGCCCGCCTCGCGCAGTTTCGCCAGCAGCGCGTGCAGATGTTCGGGCATCACTTTTTCGAGAGTGACTTCGCCGCGTGTAATCGCCGCCGCCAGCGCGAAAGTGCCCGCCTCCAGTCGGTCGGGAATCACAGAGAACTCCACCTGTCTACGGAGAGTTGCGGGGCCATGGACATAAACCGTGCTTGTGCCTGCGCCTTCCACGCGCGCGCCTGCGGCGTTGAGGAAGTTCGCCAGGTTCACCACCTCCGGCTCCATCGCGGCGTTCTCGATAATGGTCAGTCCGCTGGCATACACGGCGGCGGTCATAATCTGCTGCGTGGCGCCTGCGCTGGGCATATCCAGATAGATACGCGCGCCCGTCAGCCCCAGCGTCTGCGCCGTGTAGAAGTGGCTCCCGTTCTCGTGGATGGTCGCGCCCAGCGCACGCAGCCCGTTGATATGAAAGTTCACGGGACGCGAGCCAATCTGGCAACCGCCCGGATGGGGCATTTTGGCGTAGCCCAGCCGCGCCAACAGCGGACCGAAAATGTAGAACGACGCGCGCATGCGGTTCACCAGTTGCGGATCCGGCTCCGCATGGCGCAGCGTGCTGGTATCCAGGTAGAGTGTACTGCCGCGCCACGAAGTCTGAACACCCAGCCCCTCCAGCAAGGCAATCATCGTGAACACATCCTCGATTTGAGGCGTGTTATGCAGGGCGACTTCCCCTTCGATTAAGAGTGCGCCTGCCATGAGTGCCAGCGCTGCGTTTTTGCTCCCGCTAATCGTTATCGCGCCTGTGAGGGGCGTTCCGCCTGTGATTTTGTAGCTCTCCAAAAGCGTCTGTCCTCCTTGCCCGAAAAGTGCGTCCTGCGACCGTAAACGATTATACCCGCTCGACACATCATCGAGCGGGCATAGGCAAACGCTTCTGAACGGCGGGCGGTTCACCACTCGCGTGCCCAGTAGCGGTTGTCGGTCGCCTCGCCGCGCCACGAGCCGTCGTTTGAGGCGTAGTTGCGGTGGTACCAGCGCATCGTCGGCGTGGTCTTCACATGCCCATCGGCGTAGACCACATTCGTCAGACGCCCTGTAATCAGTGCCTTGATGTACTGGTTCGAGGTGGCTGTCGTGTTCACATTCCCGTTCCCGCGCTGGTGCGAACCCCACACGCCGACAAAGTAGATGTCGCCGTTGAACCCGATAGCGAACTGGGGCGGACGGCTCAGCTGCGCCCCGTCCGAAAGCATAATTGTATCCGCGGGATACTGGATGGACGCTACGGGCGCAGGCGTGTTATAGGCGGAACTGGCGAACTGCGCGAACGCGCCCGCATCGCGCGTACATGCCGCTTGGTTGGGAATGCACATACAGGTGCTGTAGCCGCCGAAGGTCCAGAAGTTGTAGGCATAGGTGTTGCTAATCGCGCTCAGTCCCGCCTTCGACGAAGGGCACGCCCACACATCCTTCAGCTCGCCCGTCTGCACATTCGCGCCGTTCTTGATGTAGGGGTCTACCAGACCAGGGTACATGTAGCGCAACGCCCAGCGCAGGTTCGGATCAGGACACATGCCCGTCCAAGGGGCATACGTCTCGTCGTAGTCTTGGACATACATCATAAATGCGGTACCTATCTGTTTGAGATTACTCACACAGGTCGTCTGGCGGGCTTTTTCGCGCGCCTGGGCGAACACGGGGAACAGAATCGCCGCCAGAATCGCGATAATGGCGATCACTACCAGCAGTTCAATCAGAGAAGCCTCTTCGCTGTTGCATCATAAGCCTCCGAGAGGAATTATAGCATATTAGCGCAAGGTTTTTTTGCAGGTTGGAGGAAGGTATATCCTGCCGGCGTGGCACGG
>JAOAES010000110.1 GCA_026416655.1 Fimbriimonadales bacterium | reverse complement strand
ATGCCCGACGCCTTCGCGTTCTTTGAACGCGCGCCTGCACGGTAGCGCAAGCAATTGTGTCATACTAATCGGGGTTTCTAATGAGATATCAGCCCTCACCCCCAACCCCTCTCCCACAGCGTGGGAGAGGAGGTTAGGGGGTGAGGGCTGGTCGAGGGTACTTGGTAGCTTCAGGGCGTGTATCCCTTTTTTTTGTTGTAATACCAATCGTCTGAGCAAACGCCGTAATGTCGTCGGCGGGACGCCGACGCTACGCAGAACGCGCTCGTAGCGTCGGCGTCCCGCCGACGATTTGCGCCCTTTGAAACGCCGATTGGTATAACTGCATCGCACGCTGATGCATCTAATGCGACACGAGTAGTGGATACTCCTACTGGTTCAAATTGCAAGGTAGATGAAGCAGCAACAGGGGCGAGATCCCTCCCGCAGCGACACTTTTCCCGCCCTGCGCCGTCGGGTAAACTCAGAGGCGGGGAGATACGATGTCGAGGCGACCGTCGGTGCAGCAGGAGTATCAGCGCCAGCTGATGTTGCGCTGGATTACGACCATCACTCAGTGGATGATGAGTGCGGGCGCGATTCTGTTCGTGCTGGGGCTGGTCTATCTGCTGTATGCGGTGCTGTTTGCGGGGCTGGACTCGCAGAGTTTCTCGGCGCAGGATCAAGCGCGGATTCGGGATAACCTCGCGCTGGCGGGAAACGCACTGCTGCTGGGCGCGGGGTTCGTCGTGATAGGGTTGGCATGGAACTATCTCGAAGAGCCGATAGTGGGAGTAGTCCTGCTCCTGCTGGCAGTGGTGTTCTATTGGGGCTTCCCGTTCCTGATTGGTCAGTTTGGCGCGTTGCCCAATCCCGACACTTTGCGCGACTTTGCGCTCTCACGCATTCGCAACACGGCGTGGGTGCTGTTCCCGCCCGGGCTGATACTGACCGTATTTGTGAGCCTCTCGCACGCCATCAAGCGGCTGCGTTATGGCTCCAGCTTAGACCAGACGCTTAAGCTCGGCTCGGAGGTGAGTCAGCAGCAGGTGCAGCGACGGTTTCTGGGCAAATGCTGGCAGTTGCCGTACTGTCGCGACTATGTGCGCGAGCGCTGCCCGATTTACCATGCACGGCGCACCTGCTGGCGTGAGGGCGTGGGCTGCATGTGCGAGGAGAAGACCATCGCGATGGCGCTCAAGGATGTGCGCGTGAGCGACGACCCCGAAAAGAATGTGAAATACATCCCGCACAACACCACACTCAGCAAGTGGGAGCTGAAACAGCGTTGCAACGAGTGCGTGATTTACAACGAGCATCAACGGCAGAAGTACCAGTTGTTCGCGCCGCTGACGGTGGGCGTGGTGATAGGCGTCGCCTACTTCTTCCGCGAGCCGTTGCAGGCGCAGGTGCTGAACCTGCTGGGGTTGCTGGATAGTCTGCTGACGCGGTTTACACTGATGCCGAGCGAGGCGCGTGAGGGCGTGCTGAAAGCGGCGGCGCAGACCAGCGAAGTTGCCGCGCTGGTACTCTATATCGCGCTGGTGATTGTGGTACTCAGCTATGCCCTGCGCACGGTGGAGACGGTAATTTTCAAATGGAAATGGTGAACGAGGCTTTGGAACAGGTGGAACGATTGGCGCAGTTGATGGCGCAGCATGGCGCCACTCGGCTGGAGGTGCGCGATGGCGCGATGCAGATTACGCTGGCGCGAGCGGCGGGTGCGACTCCTGCCGCGCCCATCGATGAGATGCCCCCGCTGTTTCTGAGCGGCTACGCACAGGCAGAAGCGGCGCGCGCGGAGCCTACGGAAAGCCTTTGGCAGCCGCCTGCGCTGTTGGAAGTGCGCTCTGAGGTGGTCGGCTACTGCACGCTCGCGCCGATTGAAGTGGGGCACGCCGTCGAGCGCGGGCAGACGCTGGCGACGGTCGAGGTGCTGGGCATTCCGAATGAGGTCATCGCGCCGTTGCCCGGCGTGCTGGAAGGCTGGGCGGTGGAGTCGGGTCAGCCTGTGCAGTATGGGCAGACGATTGCCTACCTGCGCCCGCTCAGTGAGGAGTGATTAACTCACGGCAAGCAGTCTCCGCCCATCCTCGCTGCCCAACAACAACTCGCACGCGCGTTCGGGATGGGGCATCATCCCCAGCACATTGAACTGCGCGTTCGCCACGCCCGCGATATGGTCTACCGAGCCGTTCGGGTTCCACTCCTCGCCGAGTTCCCCCGTCGGGCTGCAGTAGCGAAAGATAATCTGTCCGTTAGCGCGCAGCTGCTGCAGGGTCGTTTCGTCGCACACATAGCGTCCGTCGCCGTGCGCTATCGGGATTTGCAGCACCTCGCCCGGACGGTAGCGGCGCGTAAACGGCGTTTCGGCGTTCTCCACACGAATATGCACGGGCTTGCAGCGGAACTTCAAGCTTAGATTCCGCGTGAGCGCGCCGGGCAGCAGCCCCGCCTCACACAGAATCTGGAAGCCGTTGCACACGCCCAGCACTAAACCGCCGCGCGCGGCGTAGTCGCGCACGCTGTCCATAATCCGCGCGAAGCGGGCAATCGCGCCCGGGCGCAGGTAGTCTCCGTATGAAAATCCGCCCGGCACGATAATCAGCCTGTAGTCATTCAGATTCCGCGCGTCGGCATGCCAAAGATACTCTGTGTCGTAGCCCAGCACATCGCGCAGCGCGTGGTAGGCGTCGCGGTCGCAGTTCGAACCGGGGAACACGATTACACCCGCTTTCATCCCTCAACCTCGTAGCGGTACTGTTCAATCACGGGATTCGCCAGTAGCTTCTGGCACATCGCTTCAATCTGCTCATGCGGGTCGCCGTCGGGGGAAAGCTCTACCTCCAAGTATTTGCCGACGCGCACCTGCTGCACGCTCTCGAAGCCCAGCTGGTGGAGCGCGTTTTGCAGCACGCGCCCCTGCGCGTCCAGCAGCGCAGGCTTCAGGGTGATGTAGATTTTTGCCTTGGGCATGGCAAGATTGTACCCTGCTCTGGGCATGGGCGTCTCAGGGATAGGATTTTTCGCCTTTTTATCGAACTCTCACTCTGCAGGAGGCAACGACCGTTATGGACATCCTACAGGGCATCGAGGGCACGGGACCGCTGGCGAAGCTGGTCTACCGCCGTGCGGGACGCTCGAGGCGCATCTCCAGCTGGGACAAAACCGGTGGCAATCGCGATTTTCTGACCATACCGCAGGGCGAGACGGCAACGCTCGCCGAAATCGAGGGCGCAGGGTGCATCCGCCACATCTGGATTACTGTCGGCTGCCGCGACCGCTTATACCTGCGCAAAACTGTCCTCAAGATGTACTGGGACGGCGAGACGGAGCCGAGTGTGCTTGCCCCACTGGGCGACTTTTTCGGGCTGGGACACGGCATCGCCCGCTCGTATATGTCGCTGCCGTTCACGACGGTGAACCACGAGGCGAACGAGGGTAACTACGGCGGCGGTATCGCGCTCAACTGCTACTTCGCCATGCCGTTCTCGCAAGGCGCGCGCATCGAGGTCGTCAACGAATGCGACACGGAAATCGGCTCGTTCTACTATTATATCGATTACGAAGCCTACGACGCGCCCTTGCCCGACCACATCCTGCGCTTCCACGCCCACTATCGGCAGGAGTATCACACGAAGGGGACACAAGGCAACCTGTTCGAACAGAAACGCAACTACTGGGAACTGCTGGACACTCCCAACCTCAGCGACGCCGAGAACTACCTGATTCTGGACGCCGAAGGCGCGGGACATTATGTCGGCTGCGTGTTATCGGTGGATAACATCGACCCGCTACCGGTCATCCGCAAACTCGGCAGCCAGGAACAGGTCATCAAAGAATACACCTGGTGGGGCGAGGGGGACGATATGATTTTTATCGACGGCGAGCCGTGGCCCCCATCGCTGCATGGCACCGGCTCTGAAGACTACCTTTGCCACGCATGGGGCATGCACCCGAAGGCGTACCTGTATGCAGGCGCGTCCATCCCCGAACACGACCCAAAGCACCCCGATCGCCATCAATGCACCTCCTATCGGTTCCATATCGAGGACCCGATACTGTTCACGCGCTCGATTCGAGTGAGCATCGAGCATGGGCATGCGAATCTCCAGGAGAACGACTATTCGAGCGTGGCGTACTGGTATCAGACGGAGCCGCACAAGCCGTTTGAGCCGTTGCCGCCTGTAGCGGAGCGGATTCCGAGAAACCTGCGTTGAGTACCCTGTGGATTTTTCCGATAGCGATTGGTGCGGGCGCGTTCGGCTCGATGTTGGGGCTGGGCGGGGGCATTATTCTGGTTCCCGCGCTCACCCTGTTGATGGGCGTGCCGATTAAGCAGGCGGTGGCGGCAAGCCTGGTGGCGGTGGCGGCAACCTCCTGCGCGGGCGTGCAGACCTACTTACAGGCGGGGCTGGTGGACTGGCGGCTGGGCGTGCGCCTGCTGATTCCGACACTGCTGGGCGCGATAGCAGGGGGGCTGCTCATCGGCTTCATTCCCGAAAACGCCGTGCGCTGGCTATTCATCGTGCTGGTGTTGTATGTGCTGGGGCAGATGCTCTGGTCGATGCGCCATCCGGCTCCGCCTCAGGAAGACCGCCCTGATTGTCGCATGCAGTGGAATCCGCGCCAGCGCGGGATTGCCGTCAGCCTCTCTGCGCTGGGCGGCGCAATTTCCGCGCTGCTGGGCGTAGGCGGGGGGCTGATTCAAGTACCCCTGATGCACACGATTCTCAAAACTCCCCTGCGCTGCGCGATAGGCACCAGCACTTTTCTGATAGGCGCGACCGCCTCCGCCAGCGCGCTACTCTATTTAGTGCAGGGCAAGTTGCAGCCTGACATCGTTGTGCCCGCCACACTGGGGATTGTGATTGGAGCGCGGGGCGGGGTCAAACTCGCGCAACGGATCCCTACGCTCGCTCTCCGACTCATTTTTGTGGGCGTGATGCTCTATACCGTCGTGCGCTTCGCTTTGAAGTAGACGAATCGCGCTGAGAGCCGCCGCGATCGCGCAGGAAGTACCAGAGCCCCATCACGATATCCCAGATGAACCATTCCAGTACCGCCAACAGACAGCCCACTATCGTCTCCCCCTACGCTGTTTCTGCGCCTGCAGTGGCTTTTCCTGCCGCCTTCGCCGACTCTGCTATTCTTTGATTCTTCGCATCGTAATCGGTGCATAGCCATCGGCGAGTTTTGCTGTGCGTCTCGTCGGCAGGTGCGTAATCATCACCCTGCAGCCGAACTCGTACACCACATAGTCGCCGGGCAACACATTCGGATTCGTCGCGATGAAAAAGCCGTCCTCCTGACCCGGGTCTACATCGTGCGGCAGGTTCATGCGGATTCGGAACAGCTCTTGGTCGTCTTTGGAGACGATGATCCCATCTAAGCGCGTGGGTTGTACTTTATAAGGCGACGGCTCCTCGCGCCAATCAGGATAGATGGCGAATGCTCTCTCCGCCAGAGGTTTAGGTTGCCTTAGGTCGCTCGGCGGGTAAGGCGTCTTGAAAGTAATCTCCATTCCGTGACTGCGCAGCAAGAGCGCCCACTGCTCATCCACGACTCGATAAATCTCGGCACTGCGGACAACTTGCCGCGAAATGCCCTCCACAATACGCCCGCGCGACTCGTCGATGACCGTGACTTCGCCGCCCTGAGGGGAGACAGTGCAAAGGCGTCCCTGCAGGTCGACAAAGTAGATGGTCGCAGGCGCGGTTTGCACGAACTCGGCGTTCGGCTCTTTCGGTAAGCGCAGGAAGTCAAAATCGCTCCAGTAGAGGTAGTAGCCGAGCATCCCGATAGCGCTGACGCCGTTCACCAGAGCCATTCTGCGGAGCGCGTCGCGCCACGAGTGCGAAACCAGCCTGGCAAGCGCGGTTTCGACCAGCACGGTGAGACCATACATAACGCCGATTGCCAACAGCAGCGCAAGCGGCAGCGCGACGCTCCAGTACCAGGTCGCGTCCCCGAAGAGCGTGTAGAACGGATAACCCACGGCGCGCGATAGCGGACGATTCAGCAAGTAGCCTATAAAGAAGGAGAGGTAGTTTGCCCCCAGCATGGTCAAGAGTGCGTACGGGAACCTAACCCGCCATAATAGCGTAATCAGCGCCGCTTCCAGAATGGCGACGATAGGGTTGAGCAACATTCCGTGTAGCATGCTTGCCGACTCCATCGCGGTGCTCATGTTCGCATGGGCGGTCAGCACCCCCAACGCGGCGAGCGCGCCCCAGAACTTCCACTTTTTTTGCATCGGTATCCCTCCTCAGTTTGCGAAGACGCCTTCTTTGGTATCCTGCAACATCTGATAGTGCCGTGCGCGGCACTGGTTCATCAGTTGCAGGCGCGTTTCATTCTCTACGCCCAGCAGGCGCATTATCCTGCCTGCAATTTCGATAAAAGTTTCAAATTCTTCGGGCACAACATCGGTGGCGCCTGCCCCATAGAGCGGCTCAATCTCCGACATGTAGCGTGTACGCACAATCACATAGACGTCGGGGTTCAGCTCGCGGATGGTGCGCACGGTATAGCGCGCACTGATGGGGTCGGACACGGCAATCACGACGGCGCGGGCGCGTTCCACGCCTGCCGCGCGCAAGATTTCGGGGTGCGCCGCGTCGCCGTACACGACAGGGATGCCCTGCTTCTGCGCCTCGCGCACCAGCGCGCCGTTCATCTCCACCACGACAAACGGCTCGTTCAGTTCGCGCAGCACGCTCACCAGATTGCGCCCGTTCAAGCCGAAGCCGACGATGATAATGTGGTCGCTGAGTTCGGGGTGCGTCTCGTGTTTGGCGCGGGTGCGGGCAAGCCAGTGGGCGCGTCCGGTCGCCCGCGCCAAGAGCTGATAGGTCGCCGCGAGCAGAATCGGCGTCAGCAGGATGCTCAGTGAAGTGCCCGCCACCAAGCCGTTCAGCAGGTCGGGCGGTAGCAGTTGCGTGGCGCGCGACTGCTCCATCAACACGAACGAGAACTCGCCGATGTTCGCCAAAGCGACGCCCGCCAGCAGCCCCACGCGCAGCGGACGCCGTATCGCCTGCGCCACACCGAGAACCAGCAGACACTTGAACGCCATCAGCGCCAGCGTCCACGCCAACACCTGCCCCCAGTTCTCCCGAAGGTAGGGCAAGTCCACCAGCATCCCGACCGAGATGAAAAAGAGCGCGAGGAAGCTGTCGCGAAACGGGATGATGTTCGCGGTAATCTGGTGGCTGTAGGGCGTCTCGGAGATGATGATGCCCGCCACAAACGCGCCCAGCGCAGGCGACAGCCCCAGCGATTGCGTGATGTAGCTCATCAGCAGCGCGATGAAAAGCGACCCCAGCACGGGAATCTCGCGCGAGTCGGAGGCGACAATCCAGCGCAGCAGTGTCGGCACAATCCCCCGCGCCGCCAGATAGCCCCCCGCCACGCCCAGCACGGTAAACACCAGCTTCGCGCCCACCACCGACAGCCCGCGCTCCTGAATCTGCGTCAGGAAGGGCAAGATCGCCATGAAAATCGGCGCCATGATGTCCTGAAAGAGCAGCACGCCGACGGCGAACCGCCCGTGTGTGCTGTCGAGTTCCTCGCGCTGCTTGAGTATCTTGACGCCGACGGCGGTGCTGCTGAGGCTGATAATCATGCCCAGCGCAATCGCCTGCGCGAGGCTGAACCCCAACAGCCCTGCGCCGAGCGCGCTGAGGGCAGCGGTCAGCCCCACCTGCGCAATCCCCGCCCGCAGCACATAGTGGCGCAACTGCAGGAGGCGGTCGATGGAGAACTCCACGCCCAGCGAGAACAGCAGCAGCACCACGCCCAGCTCGGCGAGCAGTGTAATCGCCTCCGCCTCGCTCACCCAGCCCAGACCGTAGGGTCCAATGAGCGCTCCCGTTAGAATGAAGCCGACGATGGACGGCAGGCGCAAACGCTGGAACAGCGCCACGATGATGATGCTGACGCCGATGACGAGGAGGATACTCTCCGCAAGGTGGGACGCATGCGTGCCTTCCGCCACAGTGGCAAATTGTACCTGAACACAGGCTACGCTTAGCCTGCGACAGCAGTCCACACCGCTTCGTACAGCGGCGCGAGCGGTCTCGGCTCGACGGCGACCGGCGACCCTCCTGTCAGCGCGGCGAGTTCAGCCGACCAGCCCGCGAGCTGACGGCGCACATGCTCATGGTAGAGCGCGGTCATCGCCTGATGGGCGGAGTTCGCGGTCTGTCGGGCGCGCGCCTGCGCCGAGTCGAGCAGGTAGAGGGCAATCAGCGCGTCGGCGAGCGGCTCCACCAGCAGTTGCGGCGGCTCGGTGTGCGCCTGCAACGCTTCCAGCGTGCGCCCTGCCAATCCGCGCAGCGTGCGCAGCGTCGCCTCCACCGTGTCGGTCGCGCCGTCGGTCTCCGAGAGGGGCGTCCAGACTCCCTTGCGCCGCGCGTGGATAAGCCGCTCCACGAGGTTCAGGCGATTAATCTCGTTCGTGCCTTCGTAGATGCGGTTCACGCGCGTATCGCGATAGAGCGCGGCGATGGGATACTCCTCGCTAAAGCCGTATCCGCCGTGAATCTGCAGCGCGTCGTCCACAATCTGGTGGAGCGTTTCCGTCGAGGCGACTTTGAGCAGGGCGCACTCGGCGGCGTAGTGGGCGGCGGCGTCGCGCCAGACCTGTTGGCGGTCGGCTCCTTCTGCCCGAAACGCCCCCTCCAGGTCGTCCGCCAGCCGATAGGTCGCGCTTTCTACGGCGTACATCAGCGTCGCGCCCCAGGCGAGCTTGCGCCAGATGAGGGGATACTCGATAATCGGACGCCCGAACTGCTTACGCTCGGCGGCGTAATCGCGCCCGATACGCCACGCCTCTTTCGCGATGCCCAGCGCTGCCGCGCCAATCTTGAACCGCCCGATGTTCAGCGTGTAGAGCGCGACATACGCGCCTTCGCCCTCCGCGCCCAGACGGTTGTTCACGGGCACAGCGACCCCATCCAACACCACTCGACAGGTGGAGGAGCCGTGCAAGCCGAGTTTATGCTCCTCGCGCTCGACAAGTAAGCCCGGACCCCGCTCCACCAGAAACGCCGTGAACCGCTCGCCGTCCACCTTCGCGAAGGTTACAAACAGGTCGGCGAAGCCCGCGTTCGTAATCCAGATTTTGTTGCCCTTGATGAAATAGTGGTCGCCTTTGAGCGTGGCGCGAGTACGCCCCGACAGCGCGTCCGAGCCGGCTTCAGGCTCCGTGAGGGCATACGCGCCGATATACTCGCCCGTCGTGAGCTTCGGCAGATAGTGCTTCTGTTGCTCCTCGCTGCCGAAGAGCAAAATCGGCAGGCTGCCCACGCTGGTATGCACGGCGTGCGACACAGCAAAGGAGGGCTGCAGCGCGGTCTTCTCAGTAATCAGTGCGGAGGTGGTCTTCGGCAGTCCCAGCCCGCCGAACTCCTGCGGGACATCGATTCCCAGCAGTCCGAGCATTGCGGAGTCGATAAGGATTTCGCGCATCTGCGCCGGCTCCCCGTGTTCGAGGCGTCTGACATAGGGCGTCACTTGCTCGCGGACGAACCGCTCGGTCGCCTCCGCCATCTGGCGCGATTCGGCGTCGAACTGCTCCGGCGTGAACAGCGTTTCGGGCGTCGCCTGCAGAAACGCCCCCGTATGGCGCGTCGTTGCTTCCATACTATTAGGATACC
>JAOAES010000210.1 GCA_026416655.1 Fimbriimonadales bacterium | reverse complement strand
CCAGCGTGGTGCGCCCAGCTGAAGCCCCTGCTGCTTGCCGAGAGCGAGGGCGTGCTGTTCATTTTGGCGCAGAACCGCGCGCCCTATGTGGACGACTTCACGGACGGCGTGCTGATGGTCGCCAAGCAGTTGGAGCCTGATGGGTACGCGGTGGGGATTTGGCACGGCGTCTATGGCTACGCACTGAACTATTTCGGGCTGCGCGAGCGGTGCGAGTCGTAGGCGTGGATGGCTGTCGCGGCGGCTGGCTCGCGGTCGCCCTTGAGACTGAGGGAGGCGCGTGGCGATTCGAGGCGACGGTTTACGCACGATTTGCGGAGTTGCTGGAGGCGCACGCGAGTGCAGCGGCGATAGCGGTGGACATGCCGATTGGCTTATGGCATTCGGGCAGAGCGCGGATGCGCCCCTGCGACGCTGAAGCTCGCAAGCGACTGGGCAAACGCGCAAGCAGCATCTTCATTCCGCCCACGCGCGCGATGCTCAACACCAACTCCTACGCCCCGCTGCGCGAGCAGGGACTGAGCGTGCAAGCGTATCACCTGATACCGCGCATTCGCGAGCTGGACGCGCTGATGACGCCCGACCTGCAAACGCGCGTGTGGGAATCGCATCCTGAGCTGAGCTTCACCGCCATCGCAGGCGCGCCGATAGCGCATCCTAAGCGCACGGCGCAGGGGCAGGCGGCGCGCGTCGACGCCCTTCAAAACGCCCTGAACCTCGACGCCGAGACGCTAAACGCCCTTTGGCGTGCATGCCACCCCGCAGGCGCACGGATGGACGACCTGCTGGACGCCTGCGCCCTCGCATGGAGCGCGCTGCGCCACACGCAGGGACAGTCGGAGCTGTGTATCGGCGACCCCCAGCGCGATGAGTGCGGGCTGCTCATGGCGATTCGGTATTGACAGAAGGTGTGCCCTAACCCCGCAGCCACGCCGTCTCGCTTTCTTCCTCTTGCGGAACGCGATAGATTTCGTCGATTGCCTGTTCATAGGCTTTGATTTGTTCGCGCAAGGGTTCGAGCAAGGCGTCGGCGCGGGGCGTCGCGCTGCGTGGAGCCGCGCTGAGCCGAATCGTCTCCATCAGCAGGTTCTCCACGCTGGCGGCAATCATTGTGCTTTCGTTCTCAAGAGTCTGCAGCGTGCGCTCCAAGTTGCGGAAGCTCGCCAGTTCGCGCGCTTTTTGACGGTAAGCGCGCTGGAGCGTGTTTTCCATGTGTCCGTCGCGATTGTGATCCAGTTTACGCCCCAGAGCGTTCAGTTCACGCTCCAGCTTCGCCCGGTACGCGCGCCAGATCCATTCCGAGCGTTTGAAGCTGCCCAGCGTGCCCTCGCGCAGGGCGTCCAGCGCCACGCTTAGGTGGTCTTGCCACGAAAGCCCGCGTTTCGCCTGCCGCTCGATTTGCAGGCGCAGCTTAGTTGCCTTTTGGCGCAGGTCAGCGTCTTTGGCGAGGATCTCGTCCAGTTCGGGATACGCGCCCTTGACGCCTGTCATCTGTTGTAAGTTCGCGCGGATCTGCTGCGCCATCTGTCGCAGGCGCAGGTGTTCCTCGCGATAGTGGGGCAACATCGGCGGCGTACGCCGTGCCCAGAGAAATCCTGTCAAGCCACCGCTCACAGCGCCCACCCCGACGAGCGCCAGTACGGTGAGCAAGGTTTCACCCAATCCCGCGCCACCCGCTATCAGGAGCCAGCCCGCCGCGGCGAACACCCCTGCTGCGGCGCCCAAGAACGCCCCCAGTCCGACCCGTAACATCGGCACGATTATACCCATCCCGAAGGTACAATTAAGCCGATGAAATTAGGCGTACTGCAGGAGACCTATCCCCACGAGCGGCGCGTTGCGCTTATCCCCGCACAGGTTGCCAACTATACCAAGCTCGGCTTTGAGGTGATAGTCCAGTCGGGCGCAGGGGGAGGGGCGTTCCACGCTGACGAAGCCTATCTGGCGGCAGGCGCAACGGTGCTGCCCACGCGCGCGGCGGTGCTGGAGCAAGCCGATGTGATTTTAGCCGTGCGCACAGCAGGCGCGAACCCGAACTTCGGTGCGGATTTACCCCTCATCCGGGCAGGACAGGTATGGATCGGATTTATGGAGCCGCTTTTCAGACCGCAGGGCATCGCGCAACTCGCTGAGCGCGGTGCAACTGCCTTCGCGATGGAGCTGATCCCGCGCATCACCCGCGCGCAGAGCATGGACGCGCTCTCATCGATGGCGACCGTCGCGGGCTACAAGGCGGTGCTGCTTGCCGCAAGTCTGTTGCCGAGCATGTTCCCCCTGCTGATGAGTGCGGCAGGCACTGTCTCACCCGCGCGCGTGTTCGTGATTGGCGCGGGCGTGGCGGGACTGCAGGCGATGGCGACCGCCAAGCGGCTTGGCGCGGCGGTGTCGGGCTACGATGTGCGCCCTGCCACACGCGAGCAGGTGGAAAGCGTCGGCGCGAAGTTCGTGGAGATCCCGTTGGATGTCGTGCAGGCGGAAACGGCAGGCGGCTACGCCCGAGCGCTGGAGGAAGAGACGCTGCGCCGCCAGCAAGACCTACTGGGCGAACATCTCGTCCAACAGGAGGTCGTCATCACGACCGCCGCCGTGCCGGGCAAGCGGGCGCCGCTGCTCATCCCGCGCCGTGTGGTGGAAGCGATGCCCGCAGGCAGCGTGATTATCGACCTCGCCGCCGAGTGGGGCGGCAACTGCGAACTTACCCAGCCGGGCGAAACCCTCCAACATCACGGCGTCACCATCGTCGGTGCCGTGAACTTACCCTCTACCGTCCCGATAGACGCCAGCATGCTCTACAGTCGCAACCTTTTTAATCTTGTGGCGCACTTGCACAAGGTGGGCATGCTGCCAGAACCGAAGCCCGACAACGACGACGAGATTGCCCGTGAGACGCTGGTCACCTGGGGCGGTAAGGTGGTTCACCCACGAGTGGCGGCAAGTCTGGAGGCGTAGGCACCCTCAGGCGTCCAGAAGGAGGTAGCACAGCGGGCAGCCGTACAGCCCTGTTTCTCGCGCGGTAGCGAGGGCGCACCCACAGAACGGGCATTCGGTGTGCGAGCGTGGCGCAGGTTTCATCTGCTGTAGCCAGGTCAACAGCGGTGTGTTCAGCTCACGGCGCGTCCATGCACGGGCGCATTCCAAACACAGGCGCAAACGCTGGAAACCTGCCTGAACCTCATACTGCGCGGGACGCTCGCAATAGCCGCAGTTCATCGCACGCCGACGCCGATGCGCACCCCGTCCTCACGCACGCGCTGGCGGAACTCGCCGATAATCTTCTCGGTCAGCTCGCCCGGCTTGCCGTCGCCAATCGGACGATAATCCAGCATGACCATCGGGATAATCTCCGCTGCCGTGCCCGTCAGAAATGCTTCGTCGGCAGTGTAAACATCGTGTAGCGTCAGCCAGTCCTCCACGACGGGAATGCCCCAATCCTGAGCGATTTCGATGACCGTCCCGCGTGTTATCCCTTTTAGGATCCCGCAAGCAGGGTGAGGCGTGCGCAACACGCCGTCTTTGACGATGAACAGGTTGTCGCCGGTGGCTTCCGCGACATAGCCTTGCATATTCAACATCAGCCCTTCGCCCGCGCCCTGCCGGTTCGCCTCAATCTTCGCCTGAATGTTCGCCACATAGCGCCCGATAGACTTGATGCGTGGATCGAGCGCGTCGGGTGGGGTCACGCGCGTGGAGACTGTAACGACGCGCAGTCCCGCCTCATACATCTCAGGTGGATAGAGCGCAAGGCGTGTAATGGCAATCATCACATTCGGCGTTTGATTGATATTCTCAGGGTTCAGTCCGATTCCCGTGCCGCGCGAGACGGATACTCGAATATAGGCGTTCTCCGCGCCCGCCGCCTCCGCCGTCTCCAGAATGCGCTCTTTAAGCTCTTCGTAAGGAATCATCCCCCGAATATCGAGGTGGCGAACTCCATCATAGAGCCGCTCTAAATGCGGATCCAGCTTGAAGATATTACGGTTATAGATACGGATGCCCTCGAATAGACCGTCGCCATACAGATAAGCGTGGTCAAAGACGGGTAGGCACGCTTCTTCCAACGGGGTGATAACACCATTCCAGTTGACCATCATTCGCATCGTTGCAGACCCTCCTTGCTCTGGGGCGTCTCGCGGCAGGGGCGTCGGCGCTCCCGCCGACGAGCAGACCGCTTACCCACATGGGATTATACCTTAAAGCCTCCTGCCTCCCTTCTGTCAGACACAAGCCCCGAAAGGATGTGCTTTCCATTCGCTCATGGGATGATTTGCTTTGGGGGTGCAAGCAAGTCCCCGCGATAATTATGCGGTGTGGGTATAATACGGAGCCTAAGGGGCTCATCTTGCACTTGCGGAAGCGGGCGACGATGTTACCAAAAACACGGGAGCATCTGGTGAAGAGTTTGGGGAGCAATACGAGCGCGAGCGGAAGACGCCCCTCGCCCTCTCAGCGATTGGGGCAGCCTTACACTGGGAATCGCGAAGCACGCGCATGATAGTTTCAGAGGTTCTACTTCTCACAGGGGGCGCACTGGCGTATCAGACGCTGACTTATGCCGTCCCTGAATCGCTTTGTCAAACCCTGTCGCCCGGCGCGGGAGTGTTAGTTCCCCTGCAGAACCGCCTTGCGCTCGGCTTAGTGCTGCACATTTACGAACTGGAAGCCCCCGACACGCTGGCGTATCCCCTCCGACCGATTGACGCCGCGCTGAGCCAGCCCCTGCTGGACGAGTCGCTCCTGAACCTGATGCGTCTGATGGAGCGTTCTCTGCTCTGCTCGCCTGCGGAGGCGGCGCAGACACTGTTGCCCTCTGGGGCGCGCTACCGCCTCCGCGCCCTCATGGAGTTGGTGGAGCCGTTGCCGACGCTGCGTTCCCAAGCCCAGCGTATGACGGCGGAAGCCATTCGGCGACACGGTGGGCGCGTCAGCCTGGCAGTTCTCAAACGCGAGCTTGCCGCCGCCATCTGGCAACCGGGGCTGCGTGGACTGCGTGAGAAGGGCTGTGTGCGCACAAGTTATGAACTGGAGCCGCCGCCCCCGCCCCCCTCTTCTGAGGCGTTCGTGGAGCTGACGGCGACGCCCGACACGCTGGACGCATTTTTCGCAGGTGAAGCGCAACGCGCGCCCTCCCAAGCCGCGCTGCTGATGCACCTGCTGGAGCATCCCGAAGGCAGGCTACCCCGCGCCGCGTTGCTCCAAGCGACGGGCGTCAGCCCACAATCGCTGCGCACACTGGAATCGCGAGGACTCGTACGGATAGTGCGTAGCAATGAGGAGCCAGCCACTCCCACAACCCCGCCCCCTGCGCTCACACCTGCACAACAACGCGCCGTCGACGCGCTCAACAATGCGCTGCGCGAGGGCGGGCATCAGGCGTTTCTGCTTTATGGCGTGACGGGCAGTGGCAAAACGGAGGTGTACCTGCGTGCAGCGGCGGAATGCCTGCGGATGGGGCGCGGCGTGATGGTGCTGGTGCCTGAGATTGCACTCACAGCGCAGGTCAGTCAGGCGTTTCGCGAGCGGTTCGGCGCGGGCGTCGCCGTGTGGCACAGTCAGCTCAGCCCCTCCGAACGCTACGCCCAGTGGCTGCGCATCCGACGCGGCGACGCCCCTGTCGTGGTGGGCGCACGCTCGGCAATCTTCGCGCCGATGCCCGATGTGGGGCTGATTATCGTGGATGAGGAACATGAGACCTCCTACAAACAAGCCTACGCGCCCACTTATCACGCCCGCCCCCTCGCAGAAGCGCGCGCCCGCGACGCCCGCGCTGTGCTGCTGCTCGGTTCCGCGACGCCCGCGCTGGAAACTTTTTACCGGGCGGAACAGGGCTTGCTCCAGAGGCTCGATCTGCCAGAGCGTGTGGGCGGCGCGACGCTCCCCGAGACGCAACTCGTCGACCTGCGGGGCAAGCCGTTCCAGCCCATCAGCCCGGAACTGCTCGACGCGCTCAAGGAGACGCTCGCGCGGGGGGAGCAGGCAATCCTGTTCCTGAACCGCCGGGGCTTCGCGCCGATGCTACTGTGTCGGGAATGCGGATATACGCCGATATGTCCGAACTGCTCTGTCGCGCTGGTGTATCATCGCGGCGCGACGCCGTTTATGCTGTGCCATCACTGCGGGCATCGGCAGACGCCGCCGTCGGTGTGTCCGCAGTGTGGGGGGCTGGAGATTCGACCGTTTGGCGTGGGCACGCAGCGCGTGGAGGCGACGCTGCAACAGCTCCTGCCTGAAGCGCGCGCCGCGCGTTTAGACCGCGATGTGTTCCAAAGGCGGGGACAGCTGCTGCAAGTGCTCTCGGAGTTCCGGTCGGGCAACCTGAATGTGCTGATTGGCACGCAGATGGCGGCGCGGGGGCTGGATTTTCCCCGCGTGACGCTCGTGGGCGTCATCAGCGCGGATACCGGGCTTTACCTGCCCGATTTTCGCGCCAGCGAGCGCGTGTTTCAACTGCTGACCCAGGTCATCGGACGGGCGGGCAGACGCGAACAGCGGGGACAGGCGATTGTGCAGACCTACAACCCTGACCACCCCGCCGTGCAGTGCGCCCTGAAGCAAGACTATGACGCTTTCTACCGACAGGAGCTGGAACTGCGGCGCGAGGTGGGCTATCCCCCCTTCACACGGTTGGTGAATCTGCTCTGCACCGACGTCGGTGCGCCCGCCGCCGAACGCCCCTTAGTGCAGCTTGCGGAGATGCTCAACCCACAAGTTGGCGACAGGCTCCTGCAGCTACTCGGTCCTGCCCCCGCGCCGCTGGAGCGCGTGGAAAATCGCTATCGGTATCATCTGCTGCTCAAGTTCGCGCCTGAGACAGAACCCGCAGAGATACTCGCGCCTGCACTGGACGCCCTGCCCCTTGCTGAACGCGCGCGCGTCCGAGTAGATATCGACCCGATGCAGCTGCTTTAGAGAGCGCAGGAATCGCGCCCTATCGGTCTTATTAATCGTGTGAAATGCGTCTCCCACTCGGTGGTTTGGGCGTGGCAATGACCGCACTCGGCGGCTGTGCCCTGAAAAAAGAAGCGATTCCAGAGGGGCGCACAGTGCTGCGCGTATGGAGCATGTGGTCGGGCGACGAGGAGAAGGTGTTTCAGGGCGTCGTTGACCACTACAATCGCGTGCAGAGCAAGGTCTATATCCAGAATCTCGGCGCGGTGGAGGACACGAAGATTATTCGTTCGGTGGTGGCGGGCGCGCCGCCCGATTTTTTCACCTTGCGCGAGCCGGGCTACCTTGCGCCGTTGGCGGCGAATAATGCGCTGCTGCCGCTGGACGACTGGTTCCGCGAATCGGGCTTGCGCGAGGCGGATTTTGTGCCCGCCGCGCTGGCGCAGGGACGGTATCGGGGCAGGCTCTACTCCATGCCCTACCTGCTGGACGCGCAGGCGCTGTTTTACAATCCCGACCACTTCAAGCGGGCAGGCATTCCGCCCAATCAGCCGCCGCGCACGCTGGAGCAGACGCTGGAATACGCGCGCCGGCTCACGGTCAAGTCGCCCGGCGGTGCGATTCAGACGCTGGGGATGCGCCCGCCTGACTTGATTTACATCATCGGCGCGTTCGGGGGACAGTTCGTCGACCCTGCAACAGGCGCGCCGACCGCCGACCACCCGACCAACCTCGAAGCCGCCCGCTACTACCGCGCCCTCATCGAGGCAATGGGCAGCGGCAAAGAGGTACAGGCGTTCACGATGAGCTTCGGCAACGAACAGGGCACGAACAACCCCTTCTTCCTCGGCAAAATCTCAATGATGATTAACGGGCAGTGGAACCCCTACTGGTTCCAGAAATACGCACCGCGCGTGCCGTATGAAGTGGCGCCCGTGCCCTACCCTGAGCGCAACCCCCGCCTGCAAAAGCCCACCTGGATTGGGCAGAACATGTTCTGCATCCCCCGCGAGTCGAAACATTCGCGCGAGGCGTGGGAGTTCTTCGTGTGGATGCAAAGTGATGAGGCGCAGCTGCTGTTCGCCGAGACGATGCACGGCATCCCGAACATTCGGCGCGTGCTGAAACACCCGCAGCTGCGCACGGTACGCGCGCCCGACGAGGTCTGGAAGCGCGGCTACTCGAAGTTTCTGGACTTAGTTGACAGCCCAAACGCCCGCTTTTTCCCGATTACGCCGATTGCCACGCTCTACCTGCACGAACTCTACACGGCGCAGGACTACCTGCTCAGTGGGAACAAGACTCCTGAGCAGGCGTTGCGCGATGTGCAGCAGCGCGTGGCAGCGGAGTATCGGCGGTGGACGTAACGGTCGTCGGCGGGACGCCGACGCTACGAATGGGTTGCTTCTGTCGGCGGGACGCCGACGCTACG
>JAOAES010000115.1 GCA_026416655.1 Fimbriimonadales bacterium | reverse complement strand
GCGCGCGCGAGGCGCATCAGCACGGCGGGCGTGCGCTCCTCGGGGTTCAGGCGGCGCGTCGGGTCAGGGTCGCCCTGCTGCAGCGCGTGCGCCGCCCACTCACCAAGCGCGTATCCGCGCCACTCGGTCGGCAGTCGCCGCGCCCACACAAGCGCGTCGTCCCAGCGCCCCGCCTGCTTGTAGGCGTTCAGGAGACTCTGCACCACCTCGAGGTCTTCCACTACGGGAAGCAACGCCTGGGTAACCAGCTGCGCCGCCTCGTCCAGCATGCCCGACTGCGCCAGCTCGACGACAGCGCGCTTTCTATGGAAATGGAAGCTCTGGACGAAGTCGTGGGGCAGCAGCGCGATTGTCTTACGCGCGCCCTCATGGTCGCCCTGACGCGCCTGCCACGCCGCCCGATACGCCTGTGCAACGTCGCGCCACTCTCCCGGGGGAATGCGCTGGATTACGCGCTGCGCTGTGCGCCCGTCGCCGCGCTGCAGATACCATATCGCCAGATGCCCCTCAGCCACAACGCGGAACGAATCGTTCATGGCGTAGGCGGGCAATCTCCGAATCCACCGCCCGCGCTTATCATATTTCAAGCACGCTTCTCCTAAAGTGCTTATCTCGGTGATGTCCAACTCGTAGCCCGTCCGTTTCCAGCCATAGCCCAGCCAGTTCATGAGTTTCCAGAGAGGCGTTTGGGACTGGCTGCGGGCTAATATCTGCTCAATCAACCAGTTCGCCCGCTCCTGTTCGGAGAGCTGCGCCAGTTGCGCGGGTTCGATGGGTTGGATGCGCGGCGTGTCGCGCAGCCAGAAACCGAGCGCAACCACACCGACCAGCACGCCCAGCGCAAGCGTCCAGCCTATCCAGCGTCTCCGCGCATTCATCAGAACGGCTCCCTTGGCGAAAGGTGTGTCGCGATTTTCCAGCGTTTAGTATAACATGGCTTGGGCTATTCATTCACTCGCGCGCCCCAGAGCAGGCGGTCGCGCAGCTTCTCGAAGAATTCGCCCTCGTTGAACGAGAGGAGCTTGGTGCGATAGGGCGCGGCGGTGATGTGAACCGTTTGCCCCATGTTCAGTGTCTGGTGGCGTCTGCCGTCGGTGGTCATAATCGCCTGCGCGTTGGGTTCGTTCGTCGCCTCACAGCGGATTTCGATGCTGATTCGCGCGCTGGGGGGCAACACGAGCGGGCGTGCGCCGAGCGTGTGCGGTGAGATGGGGGTCAGAATCAACGCCTCGGTCTGCGGATGCACCACCGGCGCGCCTGCCGAGAGGGCGTAGGCGGTGGAGCCGGTCGGTGTGGCGACCAGCGAGCCGTCGGCGGGATAGGTGGTCAGCAGCAGGTCGTTGATGCGAATCGTGAAGTTGAGCATTGGCGCGGTGGGCATGCGCAGCAGTGTGATTTCGTTCAGAGCGACGGACACGCGCACCTCGCCTTCCACGCGCGCCTGCGCCATCAGGCGTTCCTGCACCTGATAGTCGCCCGCCTGCCAGCGTTGCAGGGCGTCGATGATTTCATCTGGTTCGACCTGCGCGATGAAGCCGAACCTGCCGAGATGGACGCCGAGCAAGGGGACGCCGGCGGGGGCGGCGAGCGCCGCGCCTGTGAGCAGCGTGCCATCGCCGCCAAGCGTAATCACCAGCGCGAGGTTCGGGTCAGGCGGCTGATTCCAGCGGGCGGCGGTCGGCTGGTCGGCGAGCGCGACGCCGTAGCCCTGCGAACGCAGCCACTGCGCCGTCTCCTGTGCCCGACGCGCCGCCTCCGGCTTGCCCGCGTTGTAGACAATCAGCACGTTCGCCATACTATCTCTTTGATAGTCGCTCTAAATTCTTGCGGGCGTCCTCCAGTTTCGGGTCTATTTTCAACGCCTCTTGATAGCGGGTGCGGGCTTTGGCGATTTGTCCCGCGCGCTCATAAGCCGCGCCCAGGTTGTTCAGATAGACTGCGGAGTTGGGGTTTAGCGAGACGGCGCGCTCCAACGCCTGAATCGCCTCCTGGAAACGGTTTGTGCGCATCAGCGCGATGCCGAGATTGTTCCATGCGGCGTGCGCCTGGGGGTTATCCTTCAGAACCGCGCGATACTGCGCCTCTGCGCCGCGCAGGTCGCCGCGTTCGAGCATCAGGTCGCCGATAGCGAGGCGCGCCTCCTGATTTTTGGGGTCGGCGGCGACGACCTGCTGATAGAGTCGGAGCGCGTCGTCGGTTTCGCCTTTACGCCGTTTCGCGGTGGCGAGGTTCAGGCGGGCTATGTTCAGGCGCGGGTTAATTTCCAGAGCGCGTTCCAGCGTGGCAATCGCGTCATCGAGCCGTCCCTGTCGGAGTTGCACGAAGCCGAGCTGGTTGAGCGCGTCGGCGTCGTTCGGGCGCAGGTTCAGCGCGTTCTCGAAAGCGTTCGCAGCGGCAGCGAGGTTCCCCTTCTGCAGGTGCGCCACGCCGAGATTGTAGTGCAGGTCAGGGTTGTCAGGGTTCGCCGCGACGCCTTTCTGCAGTGCCTGGATGGCTTTGTCGGGCTGGCGCAGGCGCGTGTACGCTTCGCCCAGCTTGAGCCAGCCGCCCGCCTCGTTGGGAATCTGGGGCATCACGCGCTCCAGGTTCTGCGCCGCCTCCTGCCACTGACCCTGCGCCGCCAGAATCAGCGCGTAGTTGTAGCGGAAGGTCGGGTTCTGAGGCGCTAACTCCACCGCCCGCTTATAATGCTGCGCCGCCCGCGCGTTCTGCAGCATCATCTGATACGCATAGCCCAAGTTATTGTGCGCGTTGGCGTCGCGGGGGTTCAGGCGGATTGCCTCCTGATAACGCTCGACCGCCTTCTGGTACTGGCGGGTCTTTGTGTAGAGGTTGCCCAGATTATAGTGCGCATCGGCGTCGCTGGGCTTGATTTTGATGGCGCGCTCGTAGGCAGCAATCGACTTCTCCAGCTGGTTCGTATGGAGGTAGGCGTTGCCGAGGTTGTTCCACGCCTCTGCACTGGTGGGGGTCAACCGCGTCGCTTTCTCCAGCATCGGCACTGCCTCCGCGTACCGTCCCGCCCTCAGGTAAAGATAGCCCAGCCAGTTGACCACAGAGGGGTTGTTTTCGTCGCGCTGATAGAGTTTTTCAAACGCCTCAATTGCCTCCTGTGTTTTCCCCTGATTTGCCAGATTGACCGCCTCGCTTACTGTTTGGGCGGTCGCCCCAAACAGTAGCGTGAAAGCCAGTATCCAGCTTGTCATAGCCCTCATCATACTTGCCTCCATAGCATTTAGACGCCCTGAAGTATACCTGCGTGCCCGTGTGGGCGATACGATTAGTAGCCGTAGTAGTCGCCGCCCTGCGCCATGTAGGCGTTGTAGGCAAGCCCGACCGCCGCGCCGCCCACCACGACCAGAATCAGCAGCGGCAACGCGAACCGAACCAGCGGCGATTGACGCTTCAGTGCAGGCAGCAGGCGCAACGCGGGCGTGAACGCCAATAGGTAGAGCAAAAGCAGCTGCCCCGGCTTCAGGTTCGCAAAGCCCAGCGCGGTTGTCCAGATCGACATGTAAAGAAACAGGGTGAGCGCCATCGCGCCTCTGCCGATAGTGAATCCTCGAAGGAGTGCCAGCACGACGCCGACGCCCACTGCTGCGCCTAATGTGCCCGATAGCTGCGCCAGCGACGCGCTCTTCGCGCCGTAGAAGAGCAGTCCTGCGCTCACGCCTCCCAGCGTGGCGATTAGAAAAGGCGTCGCTATGCCCGGCTCATCCCCTGCCGCCGCGCTCAGCGTCATCAGGAACCACGTCCCCAGCGCGAAGCTCACGCAGTACGCTATGCCCACCTGGTAGCTCCAGAAACCGCCCACCAGGGAGAGAAAGGGCGGGATCAACAACCACAGCGCGCCCAGCAGCGCGCCCCACACCCATACCCAGCGATACGCCGCGCTAATCCCTGCCAGCCAGCCCAGCGGCAGCGCGAACACCGCGTGCCAGAACACCCAGTCGGTGGCGTCCAGCGGCGGGAAAA
>JAOAES010000107.1 GCA_026416655.1 Fimbriimonadales bacterium | reverse complement strand
TTGTGTATCCCAAGACGCATCCCGAGACCGACGCTGCTGGGAACAAAGGCACCGGTTTCGAGAAGCGTCTCATCCCTGTTGAGTGGCGCGACGGGCGGTTTTCCTGGCGGCTCGACCATCCGCAAGCAATCCGCTGGAGTTCTGGAACCGTGATGCGGCTACGCGCCGAACCTGACCCCAAGGACGAAGGGGGTTCCATCATGCAAGTCGAGACGGCGCAGGTCAACGCGCAGGGAACGGAGGCGGAAGTCGCTTACTTTCGAGGGCGCGGCTCGGAACAGTCCGTGCTTACCTTGCATATGCCCTCGCTTGCGCCTCGGGACAACACATGGATTGCCGTCCGCTTCGAGCCGCGGGAGCCTGCTGAGGATGAACTCGTCGTGATTGCTGTGCTGTCGGGTAAGTTCGTCAGTAGCCTCGCCCCTTCGGTGAGTCTGAGCGTGGGTGAAGCCGCGTGTCTGCAGGTGAGTCGCTCCCGGCAAGTCAAGATAATCCAGCAGGCGAAACTGGAGCAGCGCGACAAGGGGTGGCGCCTGAGCTGGTCGCCTGTCGAGGATGGCTACAACCCCGCCGAGGTGTGGGTCTATCAGACGGACAAGGTAGAAGATCGCGTCGAGCGATTAATTGAGATAGTTCAAGGCGGCTACCCTCTCAATCCCTATGTCATGTGGGCGACTCAATCAGCGATAGCGGATTTCTGAACCGATCGGGTGCGACGGCGTCCCCGCCGTCGTATCATTTTGATGCGGTCACGACGGTGGGGACGCCGTCGCACTCTACTTTGCGTTCATCAGGTATAAATTACCCCGATGAGCCATTTCGAGGGCAACCTGAGCGCGCAGGGACTGCGGTTCGCGATTGTCGTCAGCCGCTATAATGAACTGATTACCGATCGCCTGAAGGAGGGCGCGATTCAGACCCTGCTCCGACACGGCGCAGACCCCGACGCCATCGATATCTACACCGTTCCCGGCAGCTGGGAGATTCCCGTCGTCGCGCGGGAGTGCGCCCACTCCAACGAATACGACGCGATTATCTGTCTCGGCGCGGTGCTACAGGGCGAGACCAGCCACGCGCAACACATCAGCAGCGCAGTCTGCAGCGCGCTGATGAGCCTGATGGTGGAGACGGGCAAGCCGATTGCGCTGGGAATCCTCACCGACGCCACTTTCGAGCAGGGACTGGCGCGCGCGGGCGGCAAGATGGGCAACAAGGGCAGCGAAGCCGCGCTCAGCGCGATCGAAATGGCAAATCTATTGCGCATAACAGGAGAGACGCTATGAGAGCAGAATCGCTGGCGTTTTTGAAGGCTATTGTGAACGCGCCGTCGCCCTCGGGCTACGAGCAGCGCGCGGCGGAAGTCTATCGCGCCTATACGCGCGAGTTCGCCGACCGGGTTTATACCGATGTGATGGGCAACACGATTGCCGTGCTGAACGAATCGGGCGCGCCCCGCGTGATGTTCGCCGGGCATATGGACGAAATCGGCTTCATCGTGAAGTATATCTCCGACGAAGGGTTCCTCTATTTCGGTCCGATAGGCGGACACGACCCTGTTATCCCCGTCGGGCAGCGCGTGCTGGTACATACCAAAAACGGCTCTATCCCCGGCGTGATTGGCAAGAAGCCCATCCACCTGCTGGACGACGACGAGCGCACGAAAGCCCCCAAGTTGCACGACCTGTGGATCGACATCGGCGCGAAGGATAAAGAGGACGCACAGGCAAAAGTGCGCATCGGCGACCCTGTGACCTTCGCGGGGGAGTTTCAGGAGCTGCAAAACGGCTTCGCGACGGCGCGCGGGTTCGACAACAAGATGGGTTCGTTCATCGTGGCGGAGGCGTTGCGCCTGCTTGCGGAAGACCGCCCCACGGCTGCGGTGTACGCCGTCGCCACCGTGCAGGAGGAGATTGGCTTGCGCGGCGCGCGCACCAGCGCGTATGGCGTGGACGCGCCCGTCGGTATCGCCGTCGATGTGACCCACGCTTCGGACTACCCTACTGTTGACAAGCGGCGCGTGGGCGACATGCGCCCCGGCAAGGGACCCGTCATCTGCCGCGGCGCGAACATCAACCCGCGCGTGTTCGAGATGCTCGTGGAGGCGGCGGAGGCGGAGGGCATCCCCTATCAGCTGGAGGCGGCGGGGGGCGGTACCGGTACCGACGCCAACGCGATGCAGCTCAACAAGGCAGGCATGGCGACGGGACTGGTCTCGGTACCGTTGCGCTATATGCACACGCCGTGCGAGCTGCTCCACCTCGACGATGTGGAGAACGCGGCGCGCCTGCTCGCGGCGTTCACCCGGCGCGTGAAGCCTGATACGAACTTCACGCCGTAAACGAGCAGGATTTTCTGCACCGGCGAGGTATCCTGCATGCGGGTGAGCGCATGCGGTACCTTGTGATGCTGGGCATCGTGGGGCTGCTTCTGGTCGGGGGCGGCGTGTACTGGTATTCTGAACGCACGCTGGGCGGGTATTTAGACCTCGCCACACCGCGCAAGCAGAACGGGCTGTACCTGCGCGCCATCGAACTACTGGATTTCGGCTCTGAGCGACTGATGGCTGTGCATATCCAGTCGCTGTCTAACTCGCCTGCGCGCAGCGTCCCTGAATTCGCCGCGTATGACCCTGCGGGCAGGCGAGTAGACTACCGATGGATATCGTCCGATGTTTCGCCTTACCCGAACAGCCGTCGCGTAAGGATTTTTTTGAATCACCCCCCGTCCGTGGCTTTCGTTACGCTGGAAGCGCGTCAAGGGGGAACAACCTCGCGCTGGCGCTTGCGACCGCCAAGCCCGATCCACGCCGTCAAACCGCAGGAGACCTATGACGAGTGGGTGCGCCACCCTGAAATCGATATACGCCTGGGCGCGGCAACGCAGGTAGCTAAGGACGGTTCCTCGCCCATGACCATAGGGTTTCGCCAATACGAAGTGCGTAGCAAACCACCCTATGAGTGGAAGTTCCAGATAGACGCATGGATTCCTGAATGGCTCACGCCGCTGCCCAACAGCAGTTCGGTGGAGTCTATCCTCGCGGAAGCGAAGCGCCCGAACAAGAAGGGCAGTGCGGTTTTCCTGAAGCCCGGCAAGAGCAATTCGCAACAAGTTAGCGGTCGCCAGCCTATGTATACGATATTTGGGGATTGCTATCGCGTCTGTCGCATTCTCGGCAGGTTGCAGAAGTGTGAAACCTATGAAGAGACCATCGACCTCTCTGGTGAGCCAGTCGAAGTGCGTCGCCATCGGTATGGATATGCTTACGTGATTCCGCTGCGAGACATGGAGTGGCGCACGCCCAGCGGCGCGCGCGTGCGCTGGCTGCGTCAGGAGCCAAGATATGGCTTAGCTCATGAAGACGGTTGGGCGACACTATGCCTGCATGTGGACAGCCTGGAAATCGCGCGCCACAAATCGCCGCTGCGCAAGAAGTATCGCCTTGAGCCTGAAGTCACTCACCTGTTCGAATCTGAGCCGCGCCCTCCGCGGGGGGTGGTGCTGGGGCTTGCCTCAAAACCTGGCGAGCCTTTTCTGATACCCGTAAAACTCGTCCGGAACGGCAACCGGTGGGTTCTGCCCACTGTGCGTGTGGAGTTTAGCCACCGTGTCCCACTGGAGACGGTTCTGTTCGACCGAGTCGTGCCTGTAGAGGCAATAAAGAAGTAGTCACTGCAACTACGCTGAGATCGATTAGCCTGTCGTCCACACTCATTAAAAATCTCTTAACCCGCCAGTCGGTATACTTTTTCCACTCGCAGAGTGCGAGGGAGGGAAAGCGATGAGGCGAGCGTTATTTCTACTGAGCGTTTTGAGCATGCTGCTGACCTGGCAGCTGGCGTATAGCAACAAGCGACTGCCCGTACCCCCGCAGGGCGTCGCCGAAGTGATTACCGCGACCGAGCGCGACTTACCCAGCGGACCCAAAGCCGAAGGGCGACCGGGCGACTATGTGCTGCGCAATCATCTGGCGAGCTTTGTCATCACACCGATTCGCCCCACGCACGGCTACGCCCGATTCGGCGGCAGGCTGGTGGACGCCGTGCTGCACGAGAACGGACGCCAGAGCGACTTTCTCGGCGAGCTGTTTTTCGGGATTGCCGACGCACGCGGGCTGTTCACCGCGCGTACCCTGCGCCCTGAAACTATCGAAGTCCTCTCCGTCGGCGGCGAGGGCAAGCCCGCCGTGCTGCGCGTGCAGATGGTGGACGAACGCCTGCCCCTGATTGACCAGACCACGCGCATCCCCAGCCAGCCGATGGGCGTGCGCGTGACGATTACCTACACGCTGGAACCCGACCGCCCCACCCTGCTGATGGAGGCGACCATCGAGAACCCCACCGACCGCCCGCAGACCTACACCCTCGTGCAGGGCTGGATTCAGGACGACGGGATGCAGATGTACATGCCCCCGTTCGGGCATGCGAAGGCGGCGGAAGGCGCGGCGGCGGGCACAGGCGCGCTGGCGCTGGTGCAGACCCTGCGCGGCGACATCCCCTACGCCGCCGCCGTGAACCATCGCCTCAGCTACGGCTTCTACCCAATCGCCGAGCGGTTCCCCCTGGTGCAGAAAGTGCAGGACATCTACCTGCTCTACCTGCTGAACAACGCGCCCGTGGAGCCGAAGGGGCGCGTCTCGGTGCGCTGGGCGCTCACGCTGGGCAAGGGCGAAACCGAGACCATCCGCGCCGAGCGCAATCGCCTGCTGAACCTCAAGCCCGAAACCACTCTCGCCTCAGGCGTGGTGCGCAACGGCAACGGCGCGCCCATCGAGAACGCCCGCGTCTACATCTTCCAGCCCAACGGCGAGCGCGAACAGTTTATGACTGTCGTGCGCACCGACTCGGCAGGGCGGTTTCAAGCGCAGCTGCCGCAGGGCGAGTACCGCGCGATGGCATTCGCTGACCACCACACCCCGCAGGAGTTCCGCTTCAGCGCGCCTGTGAGCGCGATGCCCACCGTGAGCCTGCCCGCGCCCGCCCAACTGCGCCTGCGCGCCACCGACGGCAACAACCGCCCCGCGCCCACCACCGTCGTGTTCGAACGGCTCGACGCCCCCCGCGCCAAAGCCGAACGCCTGCTCTACGGCGAGGA
>JAOAES010000097.1 GCA_026416655.1 Fimbriimonadales bacterium | reverse complement strand
GCTGCCGCCGCCAATCGCGCCCGCCTCCGCGTCCACAATCAGCGTGGGCAAGCCCATCCGCTCGAACATTCGGATGTAGGCGTTGCGCACTTTCTGGTACATCGTCTCCAGCGCGCCCTCGTCGGTATCGAAGCTGTAGCCGTCGTACATAATAAACTCGCGGGCGCGAATCACGCCTCCGCGCGGGCGCGGCTCGTCGCGGAACTTGGTCTGAATCTGATACAGCAGCAGCGGCATCTGCCGATAGGAACTCACGGCGTGGCGCACGATGTCGGTAATCACTTCCTCGTGCGTGAAGCCCAGCGTGAACGGGCGTTGATGGCGGTCTTTGAGCTTGAACAGGATGTCCAGCCCGCTGCGCCCCGTTTCGTCCAGCAACTCTTCGGGTACAAGCGCGGGCATGAACAGCTCGATACCGCCAATCCGGTCGCTCTCCTCGCGCACAATCTGCTCGATTTTGCGAATCACGCGCCAGCCGAGCGGCAGGGAGATATACACGCCCGCGGCGAGTTTGCGAATGAACCCTCCTCTGAGCAACAACCGATGGCTCGGCAGCTCCGCTTCAGCGGGTGCCTCGCGCAAAGTGGGTAGAAAGTATTGCGACGCTCGCATAATCCCTCCGTTCGGGGATAGTGTACCATGCATGAGCCGGCGCGGGCGAAAGCTAAACCTTCACCTTCTTCCAGCCGCCGCGCTTGAACAGGGTTATCATCAGCAGCCCGCTGAAGCCTGAACTGATCGCCATCGCCCACCATGCGCCGTGCGCGTCCCAGCCCAGCCCGAACGCCAGCAGGTACGCCAGCGGGATACGCACCACCCACTGTGTGAGGAAGGTCGCCAGCATCGCCTTGAGCGAGTCGCCCGCGCCCTGCAACGAGCCCGCTAAGGTCATCCCGAACGCCAGCAACGGCTCGGTAATCGCGTTGATGCGCAGGTAGGCGATAGCCAGCGCTTTCACCTGCGGGTCGGTGGTGAACAGCCCCGCGAACTGCTCGGCGAACAGATAGAACACGATCGCCATCGTGGTCATCACAGCGCACGATTGCCACGCCGCCGTCCAGCCGAACCGCTCCGCAAGGCGTTCATTTTTTGCCCCTAACGCCTGCCCCACCAGCGCAGACGCGGCGATGGCGAAGGCGAAGCCCGGCATAAAGGCGATCGATTCGGCGGTCAGCCCAATCGGAAGCGCGGCGACCGCCGCTGTGCCCGCCGCCGTCGCCGCCAGAATGCCCGTGAACATCACCGAACTTGTGCTGTAAATAAAAGTGCGCGCCGACGCAGGCAGCCCGATGCGCAGGATGCGTTTCCACCAGTCGAAAACGGGCAGTGCGGGTGTCGCCAGCTCGCGTCGCGGGCTGAACCACAGCTGCAGCCAGAGCATGCCTGCGCCCGCCCACATCGCGAGCGCCATCGCGATGCCCGCGCCCTGAATGCCGAGCTGGGGGAAGCCGAACTTGCCGAAGATGAGCAGGTAGTCGCCCACGATATGCACGAGGGTTGAGACGATGCTGGCGTACATGGGCGAGCGCGTGTCGCCCAGTCCGCGAAAGGTACCGCTCAGCCCCATCATGAGAAAACTCGCGGGCGCGCCCAAAAGCGCGAGCCATAGGAACTGACGCGCCTGCGCGTCTGCCCCCGCTTCCAGCCCGTACCAGCGCAGAATCTGTGGCAACAAGAGGTAGCTCAGCGCGGTGAACACAACGCCCAGCGCCAGCGCAATCCCCAACGCCTGTCGCGCCGCCTCGCGCAGGCTCTCACGGTCGTTCGCCCCGACCATCCGCGCCACGATTGCCGTCGCGCCCGTTGAGACCGCCATCGCCAGCGCCATCGTCAGAAACACCAGCTGGCTACCGACGCCCACTGCCGCCAGTGCGTCCGCGCCAAGACGCCCCACAAAAATACGGTCAAGGAAACTATTGGCGGATTGCACGACCGACGCCGCCATCGTCGGCAACGCCAGTCGCCAGACGGTACGCGCGACTTTCTCTTCGGAGAGCAGATTCGCCTCCGAAACTATCGAGGAACGCTGAGTTTTCATAAATGTCGTTTAGAAACAGTTCAACACTCCGCTTCGACATCGAGCAGGTCCTCCTGAACGGACTGCCAGAGCAACGGCTTGCGCCTGAGCGCGTTGAGCGTTGCTAAATCGACGCGCCGTCCCAGAAGATGTTCGAGCTCCTCCTTCAGGTCGACAATCTCCCACCCGATTCGGCGGTCAAATTCCACCATAACATCGATATCGCTTTCAGGGGTCGCCTCATTGCGTGCGAAGGAGCCGAACAGCGCCAACCGTTTTATCGGATACCGTGCCCGTAAGCGA
>JAOAES010000057.1 GCA_026416655.1 Fimbriimonadales bacterium | reverse complement strand
CGACATCACCCACCTGCCACGCCAGCAAATCGAGAAGAAACTGCTGGGTATTCTGGAGGTCTACATCAAGTTCGTGGGCGAAGACCCGCGCGAGGTTCCGATGCGCATCTACCCTGCGCAGCACTACTCGATGGGCGGGCTGTGGGTCGACTACGCCGTGAACGGCGACGGCGTGATGGAGCCTGTCCACCCGCGCAACCAGATGACCAACATCCCAGGCTTGTACGCCGTGGGCGAGGTGGATTACCAGTATCACGGCGCGAACCGCCTCGGTGCGAACTCGCTGCTGAGCTGTCTGTTCGGCGGCGAGGTGGCTGCGCCTGCCATCCTCGAGTATATCAAGAGCCTCGAAGGCTCCGCCTTCGACCTGCCAAGCAGCCTGTTTGAGCAGGAACAGCGCAAACATCAGGCGCAGTTCGAGGAGATTAGCAAGCGCAGCGGTAGCGAGAATCCCTACCGCCTCGCCGACGAGATGCGCGTGCTGATGGACGAGAATGTGACCGTCGTGCGCGAGAACGCGCGCCTGGCGCAGACGCTCGAACGCCTGAAAGAGCTGCGCGAGCGTGTCAAGCATGTCAACATCGCCGACCACGCGGGCTGGACGAATCAGGTGATCCCCTTCACCCGCACGCTGCAGCACCAGCTGGAGTTGGCGATTTGTATCACGGCGTGCGCGCTCGACCGCAACGAGAGCCGCGGGGCGCACTACAAACCGGAGTTCCCCCAGCGCGACGACGAGAACTATCTCAAGACCACGATGGCGCGCTGGACGCCCGATGGGCCCGCTATCCACTACGACCCGGTGGATGTGAGCCTGATCAAGCCGCGCCCGCGTCGCTACGACGCCCCCAAGACCGAAGCCAAAACCGAGGCGAAGGTTGCGGCAGGGGTGAAAAGCTGATAAGCCGTGCGCACATACCCCCCTCACTCCTTTCCCCTCTCCCTCTGGGAGAGGGGATTCGCGATTTTAACATTCCCTTAACACTCCCAGCAGGTATCCTATATACGGTGGAGCAAGTGATTTCGGAGACGCAGTCGGCGACCTCAGGCGCGCAGGCAACGCCCCCTGCGCGCATGGCTGCACGCAAACTCAACCTTCACTACGGTGATTTCCACGCGCTCAAGGACATCAACCTCGACATTCGCTCCAACAGCATCACTGCGCTGATTGGTCCTTCAGGCTGCGGCAAAAGCACTTTCCTGCGCTGCTTGAACCGCATGAACGACCTTATCGAGGGAGTGCGCATTTCAGGCACGGTGACTCTGGACGGCAAGAACATCTATGACCCCGATGTGGATGTCGTCGATCTGCGCAAGCGCGTGGGAATGGTGTTCCAGAAGCCGAACCCGTTCCCCATGAGCATCTACGATAATGTCGCCTACGGACCGCGCATGCACGGCATCCGCGATAAGCGCATTCTGGATCAGATTGTGGAGACCAGTCTGCGCCAAGCCGCCTTGTGGAATGAGGTCAAGGACAAACTCAAGCAGTCGGGCATGGCGCTTTCGGGCGGGCAGCAGCAGCGCCTGTGCATCGCCCGCGTACTGGCGGTCAACCCCGAAGTGATTCTGATGGACGAGCCGACCTCCGCGCTCGACCCGACCGCCACCTTCTACATCGAGGAGTTGTTGACCGAACTGAAGAAAGAGTATACAATTGTGATTGTGACGCACGGTATGCAGCAGGCAGCGCGTATCTCGGACTATACGGGCTTCTTCATGATGGGCGTCTTACATGAGTTCGACACAACCGAGAAAATCTTCACCAACCCCAGCAAAAAGGAGACGGAAGACTATATTCGCGGGCGGTTCGGCTAAGCCGGAGCGGGTACAATAACCCCGCTGTGTTTCGGAAAATCCTGATTGCCAATCGAGGCGAGATAGCGGTGCGCGTGATTCGCGCGTGTCGCGAGCTGGGGATTGAGAGTGTGGCGGTCTACTCAGAAGCCGACCGCGACGCTCTGCATGTGCAGCTGGCGGATGAAGCAATCTGCATCGGTCCGCCCCCCAGCGCGGAGAGTTATCTGAACATCCCCCATATCCTGATGGCGGCGCAAATCACGGGCGCGGAGGCGATTCATCCCGGCTATGGCTATCTTTCCGAGCGGAGCAGTTTCGCAGAGGCGTGCGCCCTGCAAGGCATCAAGTTCATCGGTCCCCCCATCGACGCGATTGTGAAGATGGGCGACAAGTCGCTGGCGCGGGCGATTGCGCAGAAAGCGGGCGCGCCTGTGCTGCCCGGTACCGAGCGGGCGTTGCAGAGTGAGGATGAGGCGGTCGCCGCGGCGCGTCAGATTGGCTTCCCCCTGCTTATCAAGGCGGCGGCGGGCGGCGGCGGACGCGGCATTCGGCGCGTGATGAGTGAGGACGACCTGTTGCCCGCGTTGCGTATCGCTCAGTCCGAAGCGCAAGCCGCCTTCGGCTCGCCCGAAGTCTACCTGGAAAAGTATATCCCTGAACCGCGCCACATCGAGGTGCAAATCTTAGCCGACGAACATGGCAAAGTACTACACCTCTACGAACGCGAATGTTCCATCCAGAACCCGCGCCACCAGAAGATGATTGAGGAAGCCCCCGCGCCTAACCTCAAGCCCGAGACGCGCCGTGCGCTCGGCGACGCCGCCGTCAAAGTGGCACAGGCGGTCGGCTATCAAAACGCAGGCACCATCGAGTTCCTCGTGGACGCCGACGAGAACTTCTACTTTATCGAGATGAACACTCGCCTGCAGGTCGAACACCCCGCTACGGAGGCGATTACGGGCATCGACATCGTGCAGTGGCAGATTCGCATCGCCGCGGGCGAGCCGTTGCCGTACACGCAGGATGCGATAGAGGTCAACGGGCACGCTATCGAAGCGCGTCTGACCGCCGAGATTCCCGAACAGGACTTCACGCCCTCCACCGGGCGCATCAGCGAGTGGACGCCGCCCGGAGGTCCTGGTGTGCGCGTGGATAGCCATCTGTACACAGGCTACAGCGTGCCGCCCTACTATGACCCGCTGCTGGCGAAGATTATCGTGCATGCGCCCACGCGCGAAATGGCGATTGCTCGCCTCCACCGCGCCCTGCTGGAGACGCGAATCGCGGGCGTCCACACCTGCCGCGAGTTCCTGCTGCGAATTGTTGACACAGCGGAGTTCCGTCGGGGCGAGGTTTCCACGCCGTTTGTGCCGCGTCTGCTCAAAGGCAACCTCGCTGCGGGAGGTGTGCGGTGAACGGTAAGCCCTCGGGTCGTCGCGCTGTGCGGGAATGGGCGCTGCGCGCCTTGTATCAGATTGACCTCAGCAGCAAGCCTGTGGAGGAAGCCATCGAAGAGGTGCTGGGCGTCGCCGCGCTGGAGCCAGACGACGCCGACGCGGTGCGCGAACTCGTGCGCGGCACAACCCGCACCCAACTCACCGAGCTGGATCCGCTCATCCAGCAGTACGCGCGGGGATGGACGATTGACCGCATGGCGGTGATTGACCGCAACCTGCTGCGCCTCGCGATTTACGAGCTACGCCATCACCCTGAGCAGCCCTACAAAGTGGTCATCAACGACGCGATTGAACTGGCGAAGAAATACAGCACGGCGGAGTCGGGGCGGTTCGTGAACGGGATCCTCGGCGCGATTGTGCGACAGATGTACCCCGAGGACGCGACCCCACGCGAGGCGAACGATTAAGCCTTCTGTATGGCTCATGCAGCGCGTGCGAGCAATAATCCGAACATCGCCCGATTCAGTTCCTCGCCTTTCAGCCCTTGTGTCCCTATTGGCAAAAGTGCGGTATAATCGTTGTATCGGGGTGCGTTATGAAAATCGTCGCCCGCTACACGCCGTATCTGCTGGTGCTGCTCGCGTTTCTGGGGCTGCTGGGCTGGATTCGCCACGAGCAACGCCGCGAGGAGCGATTCCTGAACGAGCCTACCTACTATGCCGAACCTGACTGGGCGAACCGCCTGCCCGCGATTCGCGAAGCGACGCGCCGTCAGCCAAGCGACGCGGCGAAACTAACGGTTCTGACTGAGCAGCTCACCGCCGCCTATCGCGCGAAGGACGCCCCGCTGCGTTTCAAGGTGGTTCAGCACGAAGGCAAGCAAGTCGCACTGCGCCTGAATGCGGGCGTGATGTTGCCCCGCTGGTACACGGCGCGCGCCGCACGCATCGCCTATGAGGAGGCGCGCCGCGCACTCGGACGCGAGGTTCCGCTCTACATCTACGAGACCTACCTCGTGGGGCGCGCCCGACGAATCGGCGAATGCCGGGCGCATAACGGCGTCTTGGAAGTTGCGTTTCGGTAGAACGAGATGCGAATCGCCTTTTTCGATTTAGAGGAATGGCAGCCCGATTACCTGCAGGCGGGCTTGCTACGCCTGCAGATTGCCGATCAGGTCGAGGCGCGCTTTTTTCACGACCACCTCAGCCCCGAAACCGCCGGGCAATACGCCGATTTCGAGGCGGTGGTGGTGTTCATCTGGACGAAGCTCACCCGCGCCGTCATCGAATCGTTGCCGAGCCTGCGCCTCGTGCTGACGATGTCCACGGGCTACGACCACATCGACCTGCAGGCGTGCCGCGAGCGGGGAATTACCGTGTGCAATGTGCCCCACTACGGCGAGAACACGGTGGCGGAGCATACCTTCGCGCTGATACTGTCGCTCTCGCGCAAGTTGCACGCGGCGTACTTTCAGGGGCTGCGCGGCGATTTTCGCATTCGCGAGCTGCGCGGGTTCGACCTCTACGGCAAGACGCTGGGCGTGGTGGGCGCGGGGAATATCGGGCTGCATGTAATCCGTATCGCGCGTGGGTTCGGCATGCGCGTGCTGGCGTATGACACGCGCCCGCACCCCCTGCTCGCTGAGGTGCTGGGCTTCACTTACACTGATTTAGATACGCTGCTGCGCGAGTCGGACATCGTGTCGCTCCATGTGCCCGCCCTGCCAGAGACCTATCACCTGATTAACCGCGAGACGCTGAGCAAGATGAAGCGCGGCGCGCTGCTGATTAACACGGCGCGCGGTAGCGTGGTGGACACGGAAGCGTTGCTCTGGGCGCTGGAAGAGGGGATTCTGGCGGGCGCAGGGCTGGATGTGATTGAAGGCGAGGAGTATATTCAAGAAGAGAGCGCGCTGCTGAAGATGCCCCTCGCGGAGCAGACGCTCAAGCAGGTCGTGCAGGCGCACCTGCTGCTCAAACGCGACGATGTGGTGTTCACCCCGCATATCGCCTTCAACAGTCAGGAGGCTGTGCAGCGTATTCTGGACACCACGCTGGCGAACCTGAAGGCGTTTCTGGAGGGGCGTCCGCAGAATGTGGTGAGTTAGCTCACTCTACCTTCGGCAGTTCCGTGCGATTCGCTGGTCCGATTCGATTCAGGGGCCAGAACACGAACAACGCCTTGCCCACCACGCGATTCGCGTCCAGCAAGCCCCAGTGATGCCCGTCGCTGCTGTTGTTGCGGTTGTCGCCGAGCATCAGGTACTTACCGGGCGGGATGGGCTGCGAGGGCGTGCGCAGCACCTTCTGGCGCTCCGCCTCGTCGAACACAGGCTGGCGCATCGTCTTCTCGCCGCCTTTCCAGATGTCGCCAAAATCGTTGTATTCGTATACCCAGCCGTCGATGATCTTCATCGAGTACTGGGGCACGCCGTTCAGGTACGGCTCGTTCAGCTGCTTCCCGTTCAGATACAGCCCCTCGCCCGCTTTGACCTCAATCACATCGCCCGGCAGTCCAATCAGCCGCTTCACGAAGTCGGTTTTGCCCGGCGTCTGCCAGGGGTTCAACGCCCAGTCGGGCGCACGGAACACCACGATATCGAACCGCTTCGGCTCGCTGAACCGATAGCTGAACTTGCCCACCATCACCACATCCCCGACCCGCAGCGTGGGAACCATCGACTCGGAGGGGATGTAAAACGGCTGTACCAGATAGGGGCGGATAATCAGGTAGACCAGAATGCCCGCGTAGATAATCGCGTCCAGCAGGTTGTTGAAGAATCGCGCGGGGCGGCTCTGCAATGGCGCGACGCCCAGCCGAACCACGATGCAGACCGCCATCGTGAACACAATCGTGGCGACGGGCAGTCGCGCCAGCGTTTCGATCCAGTTCAGCGGACCCGTGGGCGGGGCGAACGGCTCCATCAGCGGCTCATGTCCTCTTTCAAGCGCGCGGCTTTGCCCGACAGGTTGCGCAAGTAGTAGAGCTTCGCGCGACGCACCTTGCCCTTGCGCACCACCTCAATCTTGGCGACCATCGGCGAATGAATCGGGAAGGTACGCTCCACGCCCACGCCATAGGACACCTTGCGCACGGTAATCGTGTCCGCGATGCCGCGATTCTTGCGGGCAATCACCACGCCCTCGAAAATCTGGATGCGTTCCTTGCCGCCCTCCACCACGCGCACATGCACGCGCACGGTGTCGCCCGGACGAAACTCCGGCACTTCGCTCTTCAGATAGGGCTTCTCCACTTCCTGCAACACGGTGTGGTTCATCATAGCACCTCGCTTTTTGAGTTCGGTAAACGCGCCTATAGGATACCCAACGCGCGGGGGAAAAGTATACCCGCCTCATCACCCTAAGCGAATGAATTCGTCCGCACACAACCGCAAATCCCGCCTCTGAGCATTCAAAAAACCCCGCCTAAGCGGGGTTTTTCGGTTGGGTGGGCGCGAATTCATTCGGGTGCTACTGCAACGCGGCGGTGGTCAGGTCGCTCTCGCCAGCGGGAGGCAGATCTTCGCCCTTGACGAACACAATCTCGTTGTTCTCGTTCAGGCGGGCGATAATCGTATCGCCTTCCTCGAACCGCCCCAGCAGCAGCTGCTCGGAGAGCGGGTCTTCAATCATCTGCTGCACCACGCGGCGAAGCGGACGCGCGCCGTAGTTCGGGTCGTAGCCCTTCTGCGCCAGCAGGTCTTTCACGGCAGGCTCCAGCCCGAGGCGCATGTTGTGCGCGGCGAGCTGCTCCTGCACGCGCCCGACCATCAGATCCACAATTTGCAGAATCTCATTGCGCGTGAGCGGGTGGAACACAATCACTTCGTCCACACGGTTCAGGAACTCAGGGCGGAAGAGCTTCTTCATCTCTTCCAGCACGCGATTGCGCATCGCCTCGTAGGTGCGCGGGTCTTCAGGGTCGGTCTGCTTATCGCGGCGCAGCCCGATGCCCGCCTCCTCCACGACGGAGCGCACGCCCACGTTGCTGGTCATGATGATAATCGTGTTACGGAAGTCGACCACGTGCCCCTGCGAGTCGGTCAGGCGTCCGTCTTCCATCACCTGCAGCAGCAGGTTGAAGACATCGGGGTGCGCCTTCTCGATCTCATCCAGCAGCACGACGCTGTAGGGCTGGCGTCGCACCGCTTCGGTCAGCACGCCGCCCTCCTCGTAGCCGACATAGCCCGGCGGCGCGCCAATCAGGCGGGACACATTGAACCGCTCCATGTATTCGCTCATGTCGATGCGAATCAGGTTGTTCTCGTTATCGAACAGGTAGCCTGCGAGGGCACGCGCCAGTTCGGTCTTGCCAACGCCTGTCGGACCGAGGAAGATGAAGGTGCCCATCGGTCGCTTCGGGTCTTTCAGACCGGAGCGGGCGCGGCGCAGGGCGCGAGCGACGGCGGAGACCGCCTCGTGCTGCCCAATCACGCGCCGATGGAGTTCGTCCTCGATGTGCAGCAGTTTCTGCGTCTCGCTCTCCACGAGGCGGGCGACGGGGATGCCTGTCCAGCTCTGCACGATATGCGCCACATCCTGCTCGGTGACGAGGGTGGTCATCTCTTGGCGCGCTGCTTCCCACTCGTCTTCCATCGCCTCGATGCGCTCCTGCAGGGCGACCTTGCGGTCTTCCAACTCCTCCAGGCGGTCGAAGTCGTTCTGCTGGCGTGCGCTGGCGATTTCTTTCTCGATCATCTCCAGCTCGCCCTTCGCTTTGCGCAGCTCCAGCGGCGGCAGGGTCTGCAGCAGCTTCACGCGCGAGGACGCCTCGTCAATCAGGTCGATTGCCTTATCGGGCAGGAAGCGGTCGGTAATGTAGCGGCTGGAGAGTTTGACCGCCGCTTCTACCGCGCTGTCGGTGATAATCACGCGATGGTGCGTCTCGTAGCGGTCGCGCAGCCCCTTGAGGATTTGCACCGCCTCTTCAGGCGAGGGTTCGCGCACCTGCACAGGCTGGAATCGGCGTTCCAGCGCGGCGTCGCGTTCGATGTATTTGCGGTATTCGTCCTGCGTGGTCGCGCCGACGCACTGCAGCTCGCCGCGCGCGAGGGCGGGCTTCATGATGTTCGAAGCGTCAATCGCGCCTTACGCCGCGCCCGCGCCAATCAGCGTATGCAGCTCGTCGATGAACAGGATGACATCGCCCTGCGCCTTGCGCACCTCGTCCAGCACGCGCTTCATGCGCTCTTCGAACTCGCCGCGATACTTCGTCCCCGCGACGAGTCCAGCGAGGTCGAGCGAGATAATGCGTTTATTGCGCAGCTGTTCGGGCACATCGCCCTGCACGATGCGCTGCGCCAAGCCTTCCACGATGGCGGTCTTGCCCACGCCGGGCGGACCGACTAAGACGGGGTTGTTTTTGGTGCGCCGCGCGAGGATTTGCATCACGCGCTCCACCTCGTTGTGGCGTCCGATTACGGGGTCCAGCTTGCCCTGACGCGCCATTTCGGTCAGGTCGCGCCCGAACTCGTCGAGGGTGGGGGTGCGGGAGCGTTGCGGGCGTGTGGAGGAGGGAGTGGGTTGCCCCTCATGCTCCTGCAGATTCATCACTTCGCGGCGGGCGCGGTCCAAGTCGACGCCGAGTTTGTGCAGCACGCGCGCCGCCAGACCCTCCCCCTCGCGAATCAAGCCGAGTAGCAGGTGTTCCGTGCCGATATAGTTGTTGTTCAGTTGGCGCGCCTCGTCGTAAGCGAGGTCGATGACGCGCTTCGCACGCGAGGTAAGTTGCATCTCTGCGCCGTAGCGCGCCTCGCTGCGGGTGGCGTAGCGTTCGATTTCGTTTCGAATGCGCTGCAAGCTCACCCCCATCCGATCCAGGATTCGCGCCGCGACGCTGTCCGATTCGCGCACCAGCCCCAGCAACAGATGCTCGGTGCTGACCTGCGTCTCACCCAGCCGCTGCGCCTCCTCCTGCGCATAGAAAATCACTTTCCGAGCGCGTTCTGTAAAGCGTTGCCACATCATGCTCGACCCTCCAGCGCGGCATGCATGCCGACAAAGATTTGGACAACATGGTATCCATAGAATGTTTCCATACA
>JAOAES010000344.1 GCA_026416655.1 Fimbriimonadales bacterium | reverse complement strand
CGATGCTTGCCCAGTCGGTCGGCTAACCAGCCCGAGAAAAGTTTTAGCAGGCTCGCCGTCGTCTCCGCCACGCCCTCAATCAGCCCGATCAGCGCGGGCGGCGCGCCCAAACTGCGCAGAAACAACGGCAGCAGCGGGAACACCATCTCGCTGCTCGTGTCGTTCATCAAGCTCACCGCGCCGAGCGCAACCACCGGGCGGGGGATCGATGAACGCCGCGATGACGCCGATTTATCCAATCACACTGCCTCCCCAGTGGCGGGATCAAATAAGTGCAGATACTCCAGATGCAGGCGCACGGGCACGGCATCGCCCTCTTTAATCTTCACGCGCGCGCTGAGCTGGGCAATCAGCGTTGTGCCGTCCACCACGAGATGGACATCGTTGCGGTCGCCGTGCGGTTCCACCACATCGGCGACGGCGGGCAGGGGCGCGGACAGAATCGCGTCGGGCGGCGCGGTGCGGTCGGTGTAGATATCCTGCGGGCGGATGCCCATCAGCACGCTCTGCCCCGCGCGCCCCTGCAACTTCTGCGCCTGCGACTCCAGCAAGGGCAGTATCGCAGACCCCACCTGCAGCGCGGGCTTGCCATCGTGTTCCACCACCTGCGCGTTCAACAGGTTCATCGGCGGCGCGCCGATGAAGGTGGCTACGAAGGTGTTGGCGGGCTGGAAGTAGACCTCGTCGGGGGTTCCGACCTGCTGCAGCACGCCGTCCTTCATCACGGCGATGCGCGTGCCCAGCGTCATCGCCTCTTTCTGGTCATGCGTCACATAAATCGTGGTCACGCCGAGCCGTTCCTGCAGTTTCTTGAGTTCGGCGCGGGTCTGGTCGCGCAGTTTCGCGTCGAGGTTGGAGAGCGGCTCGTCCATCAGGAACACTTTCGGCTGGCGCACGATGGCGCGGGCGAGGGCGACACGCTGCCGCTGTCCGCCTGACAGCTCTTTCGGCAGGCGGTGGAGCAGCCCTTCAATCTCCAGCATCTGCGCGACCTGGCGCACGCGCTCGTCGATGCGTTTTTTAATCGCGCGCGCCTCGCCCCAGTGGGTGAGTTGCCACAGCGCGCCTTTCAGCTCGCGCAGACGCAAGCCGAACGCGATGTTGTCGTACACGCGCATGTGGGGGTACAGCGCGTAGTTCTGAAACACCATCGCGATGTCGCGGTCGCGCGGCGAGACATCGTTCACGAGGCGGTCGCCGATGTAGATTTCGCCCTCCGTCGGGTCTTCCAGCCCCGCCAGCATCCGCAGCGCGGTCGTCTTCCCACAGCCCGACGGACCCACCAGCACCATGAACTCGCCGGGCTGAATGTGGAGCGTCAGGCGGTTCACGGCGATGACCGAACCGAACTGCTTCGTCACCTGTTCGAAGCGTACACTTTCTGCTTTCATGCCAGCCCCAGTTTCTTGCGCCAGTAGCGTGCGAAGCCCAGCGCGATCAGTTCATAGCCCGCGCCTAAGTCGTAGCTGCTGGGTTCCACGCCTTGGTGGCGCATTTCGTCGTCGCCGTAGTCGCGCAGGCGTTGCATCAGTTCGCCGTCCGAGACGCCTTGCTCGATCAGTTGGCGGGTGAACGCCGCCCAATCGAGCAGGCGCGTCTCCAGTTCGTTCAGGGGGCGTTCCACATCCTCGAAAA